>JAXJPN010000041.1:0-5205 GCA_036311625.1 Faecalimonas sp. | reverse complement strand
GCTTATATCAGAGGCTGCAATTGGAGCGCACAAAGCTTGAGCGTTATCGTATGAAGCTGGGGTACCTGCACCCGGCGACAAAGCTTCGGGAGCAGCAGCAACACAGTGTGGAGTTGGAGCAGAGGCTGCGCGGGGCGATGGAGCGGAGTGTGACAAATGCGAAGCAGAGACTTGCGCTGGCGATTGCGCGTATGAAAGGACTTTCGCCGCTTGCAAAGCTGAATCAAGGCTTTTCTTATGTGGCGGCGGAAGATGGAAGTGCTGTGCGAAGCATTGCACAGGTTCGAAAAGATGACAGCTTGGCAATTTATGTGACCGATGGTGTGGTGCATACGAGAGTGGAGGGCACCGCTAAGGAGGATTATAGTGGAGAATAAGAGTTTAGAAGAAGTGTTTGCGTCATTAGATGAGATTGCAGGAAAGTTAGAGGAGCCGGGTGTTTCTCTTGAGGATTCTTTCCAGCTTTACCACGAAGGCATGGAGCTTTTGAAGGTTTGCAATGCAAAGATTGATGCAGTCGAAAAGAAGATGATGGTTTTGGACGAGAATGGGGAAGAACATGAATTATAAGGTGGAGAAGGAAGAACGAATTGCACAGATTGAAGCCATCTTAAGGCAGTATTTACCAGAGGCAAAAGGGCAGCAAAAGCTGATTATGGAGGCGATGGAGTATAGTCTGATGGCGGGCGGAAAGCGTCTTCGTCCGATGCTGATGCAGGAGACATATCGCTTGTTTGGTGGAGAAGGAGATGTGATTGCGCCGTTTATGGCGGCGCAGGAGATGATTCACACCTATTCATTGGTACACGATGATCTTCCGGCGATGGACGATGATGAATATCGTCGTGGCAGAAAGACCACGCATGTCGTATATGGTGAGGCAATGGGCATCCTAAGTGGAGACGCACTCTTGAATTATGCGTTTGAGACAGCTGCAAAAGCATTCGATATTGACCCCGAGAAGAGCCTTTTGATTGGAAAGGCGATGCAGATTTTGGCAGGGAAAGCCGGCATTTATGGTATGATTGGCGGACAGGTAGTAGACGTTGCCAGTGCAGGGGAGTCCATTTCCAAAGAGGTCTTAGATTTTATCTATGAATTAAAGACAGCTGCTTTGATTGAGAGCTCGATGTTGATTGGAGCTGTGCTTGCAGGAGCAAGTGAAACAGAGCTTGCCTGCATAGAGCAGATTGCAAAGAATGTGGGTATCGCGTTCCAGATTCAAGACGATATTTTGGATGTGACAAGTACCGCAGAAGTGCTGGGAAAGCCGGTACTCAGCGATGAGAAGAATGAGAAGACGACTTATGTGACATTGGTCGGAATCAGTCAAGCACAAGCTTGCGTGGAGCATTTGTCCGACGAAGCGATTCGCTTGCTTGAGGGATTGCGCGGCGGGAATCCGTTCCTTGCGGCACTTTTGAAAGAACTGATTCACAGAGAAAAGTAAAAAGGAGTGCTCTTATGATTTTAGAGCGAATTCAGAATACAAACGATATACAGGATTTGACTTGGGAGGAGCTTGAAGTTCTTGCAGGTGAAGTGCGCCAATTTTTAGTGGAGAAGGTAAGTAAAAAGGGCGGACACTTAGCATCGAACTTGGGTGCAGTCGAGCTTACCATTGCATTGCACAAGGCATACTCGCTTCCGAAGGATAAGATGATTTGGGACGTGGGGCATCAGGCCTATACCCACAAGCTCTTGACGGGAAGAAAAGATGGCTTTGACAGCTTGCGCCAGTTTGGCGGTTTAAGTGGATTTCCGAAGCGAAAAGAGAGCGATTGTGATGCCTTTGATACGGGGCACAGCTCCACCTCGATTTCCGCAGGCTTGGGCTATGTGGAAGCGCGTGAGGTTTTGGACGAGGATTATAAAGTAGTTTCCGTAATCGGTGACGGAGCGCTCACAGGTGGTTTGGCATATGAGGCTTTGAACAATGCCGCGCATTTGGAGAAAAACTTTGTTATTGTCTTAAATGATAACAATATGTCTATTTCTGAGAATGTTGGTGGGATGTCAAAATATCTCGATGGAATTCGTACGGCAGATTTTTATAACAGTTTGAAAAAAGGCGTGACGAATGGTCTGAATCGCATTCCGGGAGTGGGAAAGAATATTGTTTCGAGTATTCATAAGACAAAGAACAGTATTAAGCAATGGTTTGTGCCGGGAATGCTGTTTGAAGAGATGGGAATTACCTATCTCGGACCGGTGGATGGACATGATATCAAGAAATTATACCGCACCCTGCGTGAGGCGCAGAAGATGGAGAATGCGGTGCTGGTACACGTGCTGACCAAAAAAGGAATGGGCTATGCGCCGGCGGAAAAAGAATCTTCCAGATTTCACGGAACGGGGCCCTTTGATGTAGAGACGGGTGCGGCACTGGAGAAAAAAGACAGGGATACTTGGACGGATGTGTTCGGAAAAGTGTTATACAAGGAAGCGCCGAAGAATCCGAAGCTTGTGGCGATTACAGCAGCGATGAAGGATGGAACCGGTCTGGTTCGCTTTGCAAAGGATTACCCACAGCGTTTTTATGATGTTGGAATTGCAGAGGGACATGCTGTGACTTTTGCGGCAGGACTTGCGGCGGCAGGCTTAAAGCCGGTATTTGCAGTATATTCTTCTTTCTTACAGAGAGGATACGATCAGCTCGTGCACGATGTGTGTATGCAAAAGCTGCCGGTTGTCTTTGCGATTGACCGGGCAGGATTGGTGGGAAGCGATGGTGAGACGCATCAAGGTGTGTTTGACCTTGCATATTTGAGTCATATTCCGAATATGACCGTGATGGCTCCGAAGAATAAATGGGAGCTTGCAGATATGCTGCGCTTTGCCTTTGCGTATGACGGTCCGATTGCGGTCCGCTATCCAAGAGGTTCGGCCTATGAAGGTTTGAAAGAGTATCGAGCACCGATTGCACTCGGAAAGAGTGAGATGATTTATGAGGAAGAGGAGATTGCGATTTTGGCAGTCGGTCATATGATGGAAGTAGCAGAACAGGTTCGCGCGCTTTTGAAGGCAGAAGGACGCGCCTGTACTTTGGTAAATGTCCGTTTTGTAAAGCCGATGGATGAGAGCTTGCTGTCAGAGCTTGCAAAGAAGCATCGCATATTTGTTACGATAGAAGAAGGCATTCAGCGTGGCGGTTACGGTGAGCAGGTGGAGAGCTATGTGCTTCGCAATCAGCTTCCGGTTCGGGTTGTGACAAATGCGATTGTTGACAGCTATGTTGAGCAAGGAGGCATTGCACAGCTGCGTGAGCAGATTGGTTTGGATGCTGCTTCGATTGTAGAAAAGGTGAAGACACTATGAAAGAACGCTTAGACGTATTGTTGGT
Organism: Faecalimonas sp.; assembly: GCA_036311625.1. Taxonomy (GTDB): domain Bacteria; phylum Bacillota; class Clostridia; order Lachnospirales; family Lachnospiraceae; genus Faecalimonas. The sequence goes on along the minus strand of JAXJPN010000041.1, from coordinate 1,862 downwards.
AAAAAGGAATTTGGTGGAATCTAGAGAAAAGGCGAAGGCACTCATTATGACTGGAAATGTGTTTGTAGAAGGGCAGAGAGAGGACAAGGCCGGCAGCACATTTTCGGACGAGGTGCAGATTGAGATTAAGGGGCACACGCTTCCTTATGTGAGTCGTGGCGGCCTGAAGCTTGAAAAAGCAGTTGCGAACTTTGATGTGGAGCTGGCAGATAAGGTTTGTACAGATGTTGGTTCTTCGACAGGTGGATTCACAGATTGTATGTTGCAAAATGGGGCGCGAAAGGTGTTTGCCATCGATGTGGGGCGCGGACAGCTTGCGTGGAAGCTTAGACAGGATGCGCGGGTGGTCTGTATGGAAAAGACCAATATCCGCTATGTGACACCGGAGGACTTGGGAGAGCCAATCGATTTTTCGTCGATTGATGTATCGTTTATTTCCCTCACAAAGGTATTGCTCCCGATTCGCAATTATTTGAAAGAAGACGGACAGATAGTAGCCCTTATCAAACCGCAGTTTGAGGCGGGACGTGAAAAGGTTGGGAAAAAAGGAGTTGTGCGGGAAATCAGCACACACTATGAGGTGATTGAACTGGTACTTTCCTATGCACTGTCGATTGGGTTTCGGGTTCTGAATCTGGATTTTTCTCCAATCAAAGGGCCGGAAGGGAACATTGAGTATCTGGTACATTTGCAGAAATGTGAAGAGATAGGGAACTTGGCAGAATTGTCTCTGGATTGGAGGCAGGTGGCAGAGAAGGCGTTTGAAGCTTTGGCAAAGTAACAAAGGGGTAGGACATGAAAGAATTTTATGTGATTACAAATAAGAGTAAGCAGGGTGTGGCAGAGACAGCCGCACGTTTGCAGTCTTATATTGAGATGCGTGGAGGCACTTGCATCTTGGCTGAGGATGGAACTTCAATTCCGGCGACGGCAGAATGTGTGTTAGTCATCGGAGGAGATGGAACCTTGATTCGTACGGCACGCGAGCTGCGCTTCCACGACATTCCGCTTCTTGGCATCAATATGGGAACACTGGGCTATTTGACAGATGTTGAAGTGCAACATATGGAGGCTGCGGTGGAGCAAGTGATGGCAGGCGAGTCTTGGGTAGAAGAACGTATGATGCTGCATGGAACGCTAAATGGGCAAGAAGAAGCAGTTGCATGGAATGATATTGTTGTGACACGACTCGGCGCGGTGCGTATGATTCGTTTTCAAATCTACGTCAATGGTGAGCTGTTGAACAGTTACAAGGCAGATGGTGTGATTGTTTCGACACCAACGGGTTCTACTGCTTACAATCTCTCGGCAGGAGGACCGATTGTAGAGCCGACAGCATCACTCATCGTGATTACACCGATTTGCTCGCATGCGTTAAACACCAGTAGTATTGTGCTTTCGGCAGAGGATGAGATTGTCATCGAAATCGGTGAAGGCAGAGACGGAGAGCGAGAAGGCGCAGAGATTTCCTTTGACGGTGACCACCATATGGAAGCCTATACAGGAGACCGCTTGCTGATTCAAAAGGCAAGTGAGACGACAAGGCTTCTCAAATTGAGTAAGGTAAGTTTCTTAGAGACCCTGCGAACGAAGATGAAAGGAAACTAGCAAATGAAGGTAAACAGACATGCGAAGATTGTAGAGCTGGTAAATCAGTATCAGATAGAGACGCAGGAAGAGCTTGCAGAGCGACTGAATGCCGAAGGTTACAAGGTAACACAGGCGACGGTTTCCAGAGATATCCGCGATTTGAAGCTGACGAAGGTGCCGGCTGAGAACGGCAAGCAAAAATACGCGGTTCTGAAGACGACACAGAGTGAGCTGATGGAAAAATATTTGCGCATTTTGAAGGATGGATTTGT
>JAXJPN010000040.1:0-20793 GCA_036311625.1 Faecalimonas sp. | reverse complement strand
TATGTAGACGGAGAGGAAGTTCCGAACGAGGAAGAAATCAAAGTTGAGTCAACCCGTACCTACAAGGTAGTCGGCATTTATGAAAGACCTTCCTTTGAGGGACACACTGCACCCGGTTACACAGCAATCACCGTTGCAGATAAGGAGTTTGGCGAGGCTGCAACCTTTGATGTGTACTTCAAAATGAAAAAACCGGCGGATGTCTACAAGTTTATGGAAGACAGAGCGATGAACGGTACTACAAACAACGATGTTTTAATGTTTATGGGTGTTTCCCAATTTGGAAACTTTAGTGATGTGCTGATTAGTCTTGCTGTGATTGTGATTGCATTGATTATGTTCGGCTCTGTTTCGCTGATATACAATGCCTTTGCTATTTCAGTTTCTGAAAGGACAAAGCAGTTTGGCTTGCTTTCCTCCATCGGTGCAACCAAAAAGCAGTTGAAGAAAATGGTGTTGTTTGAAGCGCTCGCCGTTTCTGTCATTGGTATTCCGCTTGGTATTCTTGTGGGCATAGGAGGTATCGGCGTCACGTTACTTCTCATCGGAGACAAATTCAACTCCATGATAAGCGGTTATCCCGAACCGATGCGGATTTGCGTGTCATGGGGTGCGATTCTTGCGGCAGTTCTGGTTGCGCTGGTTACGGTTCTCATCTCTGCATGGATACCGTCAAAGCGTGCTACTAAGGTTTCGGCAGTAGAGGCTATCCGACAGAATATGGATATCAAGGCAAAGAACAAGCAGGTGAAGACATCAAAGCTAACCTATAAACTATTTGGCCTTCCCGGCGTGATTGCCAGCAAGCATTATAAGAGAAATAAGAAAAAATACAGAACAACGGTTATCAGTCTGTTTATGAGTATTGTCCTTTTTGTTTCGACCTCTGCATTTTCAGATTATCTGATGGAGTCAGTGACCGGCGGTTTTGAAAAGAGCGGATATGATTTGTCCTTTATTGCTCATGAAAGTGAATTGAGGGATAAGACGGCTGACGAGCTTCTTGAAATCGTTTTAGCAGAAAAGGATGTAACAAAAGGCTCATATGCGGCAGTGAGAAATTATACGGCAAGCGTGTCCAATGATTATGTTACCGATGAATATAGGAAATCGCGTGGCGAACAGCAGGTTGTCGAAGAAGGCTTTAGCAGAGTCAGCGGATATTTTTATTTTGTCAATGACGATGAATTTGACAAACTGCTTAAACAATACAAACTGAATAAGAGCGATTATTATAATACGGATGCTCCGTTGGCAATTGCTATGGATACAAATAGGCAGTTCAACTTTACAACAGAAAAGTATGAAAATATGGATGCCCTGAAAGGTGATGAAAACGAGCTGATTTGTAAAGTGACGAAGGAAGAGGGCGATGTGTATTATACTTTGAAAACCGGAAAAGCCATTTCTGAAAAACCTTTCTTTATGACTGACTCCGGTGGCGGTGAACTGAATATGATATATCCCGTAAGTATGTATGAATATGTTGTGCCGAAAGAAGCTCAGGTTGATGATATTGGATATGATTATATTCTATGTTCGGACAATCATGCCGCAAGCTATAAGAAGCTGGAGACAATACTCCTTGAAAACAATCTCAATCCGAAAAATCTTGTGGATGTTGCTGAAAATGAAGAAAGTCTCAGAAACACCATTTTGATTATGCAGGTATTTGCCTATGGATTTATCGTGCTGATTTCGCTTATTGCGGCTGCCAATGTGTTTAACACCATATCCACAAATATCAGCCTGCGCCGCAGAGAGTTTGCAATGCTTAAATCCGTTGGTATGACGCAGAAAGGCTTCAATAAGATGATGAACTTCGAATGTCTGCTTTACGGCTCAAAGGCGCTCCTTCTTGGCTTGCCTGTATCCGCCGGAATCACTTATCTGATTTATCTGGCGATTTCTGACGGCTTTGAAACGACCTATCATCTGCCGTGGACTGCTATTGGTATTTCTGTCCTCAGCGTATTTTTGGTAGTGTTTGTAACGATGCTTTATTCTATGAGCAAGATTAAAAAGGAAAATCCGATTGACGCTCTGAAGAATGAGAACCTGTAAGGATTATGGTGTGCCGAGTGGTATGCCCGAAGATCGACTTACAAGGGCGTATTACATCCTGTTGACTAGTGTACTTGGCGTCGGTATAATAAAGACAAGAAAACTTAATTTGAAAGAGTTAATATCAAGATTACCGATTCAAAATATAGTTATCATTCGCAAAATGCATTGAACTCGAAGGTTAAAATGCAAGGAGGTACGGTATGAAACACAAAATGAAACAAACCTTTGTATTAGGGTTGAGTGTTCTGTTCTTGTTCAGCGGGAGTGCTGTGCCTGCATTTGCAAATTCAGCACAGACACACTTTGAGGGTGTCGACTCCACAGGAGCCATTATGACCGATAAGGAGAGTCCGATTATCGTTGAAAGTGAACTGCTCACCTTTGATATTGCTGAGTTTCCAAAGTCCTATTATGGAGATGACGATACAGAAGCCTTTACAGCTTACAATGCAAAGGTTACCGCAGAATATACCTTATACAACCCATCCGAATATACCATTACGGCAAAGCTGCTATTTCCTTTTGGAAATGCGCCTATGTATGCAGATGGATATTACGACGAGGAAACCAACGAACGAAAAAAGTTTGATGATACTCAAAAATTCGACATTACTGTGAATGGCAAGACAGTTGAGAAGAAGATCCGGCACACGCTCTCATATATACATTCGCAATTTGAGTTAGAAAAAGATTTGTCTTTACTTGCCGACGGATTTATTTCGGATACTTTCTATCGCCCAGATTTGCCGGTTACAAAATACACCTACAAGGTCAGCGATGTAGACACTGAAAAGTATCAGGCAGCAGACGTTGGTTTTGATGTTCCAAAGGGCATCGATGATTACCGTATTTACTTCCCTGAACAGAATGGTATGCACACGCAAAAGGATGGAGATCTGCGTATCCATACAGGCGTGAGCGAGAACGGGCGTGAAATGGAGTTGTTCGTATTTGGTGCCCCTTTCACTACGATGCCGGTATGGAAAGCGTACGAGAATGGCGGTGTGGATGATGAAGAAGAAATATACGGCAAGGTAGAACTTGTTCGTACCGAAACATTTACCTTTAAGGATTTTGCTTTGGCAAATCGAGGTGAAGAATCCGCAATCTCCGAAAACGATTGGTATAATGCGGTTGTTGCTGAATTGAATAACAGCCATAAGAGTACACCTGACTATCCAGCGGTTTATTGTGAACGCTATCACTATAACTTTGATAATAACTTGATGCGTTGGTACGAATATGAAATCACGCTTGCTTCCGGTGAGCGTATTATCAATGCAGTTACGGCTCCTATGTACCCCGCAATAGACCTTGATTATGAGCCGGATATATTCAAGTACGTCTACCTATTATCGCCTGCAAAGACATGGAGGAGCTTTGGCGAGTTGGAAATTATGATAAACACTCCGTACTATGTAACAGAGAGTAATATCGAAGGCTTTACAAAAACAGAAAGCGGCTACTCCTTAAAACTTGACGGGCTTCCTGCTGGGGAATTAAACTTTACGCTCTCGACTTCAGAAAAAACGACACAGTCACCGAAAAGCATCAGTATGACTGGAATGATCATTAGCTTTGTACTAGCGGGAATATGTCTTGTGATGAGTATATTTCAGTTTGTTGAGAAGGGATTTTGTTTTAATAATGCATATTTGTATGCTTCGAAACAAGAAAGAGAAAAGATGGATAAAAGTCCACATTATAGACAATCCGCAATTGTATTTTTGATGTTGTTTCTTGTTTTTGTGTCATTAGGAATTTATGAGGCTACACATATACAATGGTTCTTAATCCTTGAAATAGTGGTTATTGTCGTTGTAATAGTGTATGCTGTTGTTTCCAGTATAAGAATAAACCAAAAGTGATAAATTTAGATTTGAAAAGTTAATTTGGGACGTAGTGAAATTCAATTTTACTACGTCCCAAATTGCCAAATTGCATTTATTTTCGTTTTTGATAGCGTTTTTCGAGTAGGGCGATTCCCCAATACAGCGCCATTGCCATAATACAAAGCAATACAATGGACATCAGTAGCCAATCCATCTTGAAAACCTGACTCGAGTAGATAATCAAGTAACCGAGTCCATTGCGTGCGGCGAGAAATTCGCCGATGACGACGCCGACAAGGCAGAGTCCGATGTTGACCTTCATATTACTGATGATGGCCGGTATGCAGCTTGGGATAACCACTTTTGTCAGGGCGTGGTATCGTTTGCCGCCTAAGGTATAGATGAGTTTTAGAGTCTCGGGGTCTACACTGACAAAGCTAGTGTAGAGACTGAGGATGCTTCCGAAGATGGCAACGGACATACCGGCGACAATGATAGTTTTCGGTGTCGCACCCAGCCAGACAATCAAAAGTGGAGCGAGGGCGGATTTTGGAAGGCTGTTGAGCACGACCAAGAAAGGCTCGCTGATTTCTGAGGCACGTTTGCTGAACCACAAAAGGGTGGCAATTAGGATGCTGATGACTGTCACGAGTGCAAAGCTGGCGAGGGTCTCATAAAGTGTCATACCAAGATGGGTAAAGATGCTTTTATCCATCACCATAGACCAAAAACAGAGTGCCACCTTTGAGGGACTGCTGAAGATAAAGGAATCGATGATGCCGTAGTAGGAGCTGAGCTCCCAAAGTAAGAGGAATCCTATCAAGATGCTGATTCGAGCAGTCATAACAAATATACGATAATGCTTTTGTTTTTTCAAAAACAGAAGTTGTTGCTCGCTCATATCAATTCAACTCCTTCCATAATTGATTAAAATAAGTCTTGAATTCGGGTGCATTTCGCCTCGCGAGAGGGGTGTCGTTCTCCAAATCAAATTTCAAAGGAATGATAGTCTGTATGGTTGCCGGCCGTTTGGAAAGGACAATGACGCGGTCGCCGAGACTGATTGCCTCAGATAAATCGTGAGTTACTAGGATGGCACTTCTTTTTTCTTTGCGAATAATCTGTCCGATGTCATCGGACACCGCAAGGCGGGTCTGATAGTCCAGTGCTGAAAATGGCTCATCTAGGAGTAATAAGTCCGGCTCTAACATTAAGGTGCGGATGAGGGCTGCCCGCTGGCGCATTCCGCCGGAGAGCTCGGAGGGCTTTGCGTCTGCAAATTCGGCAAGCCCGTATTGGCTTAAATAGTCTTGTACCTTTGTCTTGGTTTCGGCTGTGATTCGATTTTGAATCTCCAAACCCAGTATGATGTTTTTATAGACAGAACGCCATTCCAAGAGATGGTCCTTTTGCAACATATATCCGATGTGTTTTCCGTGCAGGGAAATCTCGCCTTCCTCTGGTTTTATGAGCCCGCAGATTAGGGAAAGCAGGGTGGATTTCCCGCATCCTGAGGGTCCCACAATGCTGATAAATTCTCCTTCCTGCATATGCAGTGAAAGATGGGACAGTGCAGGTGTTTCCCCTTCTGTGGTATGGTAACAATGGCTTAAATTTCGGATTTCTAAGATGGTTTCCATCGTGCACCTCCAATCATATGCTTTAATTTATGTCGAAATTCGCAATCTGTGCTTGAAGGAAAGCCAAGAAAAGAGTATAATTGCTCGTAGTATTGGTTGTGTAAAGGAGTCGGGATGAACTACCAGAAAGAGTTGGAAAAGTTGATTGCAAGCTTAGAGCAGGCAAAGAAGGTACCGCGTCTTCTACTGCACAGTTGTTGTGCACCGTGCAGCAGTTATGTACTGGAGTATCTGTCAAAGTATTTTGCGATTACTGTTTTTTATTACAATCCGAACATTTTTCCTGAGAGTGAATACACGAAGCGCATTCTGGAACAGCAGATGCTGATTCAGAATATGAAGCTTGTGTATCCGGTATCTTTTCTGGCAGGAAGCTATGAGCGCGAGCGTTTTTATGAGATGGCACGCGGCTTGGAACAGGCAAGAGAGGGCGGTGAGCGTTGCTTTGGCTGTTATGAACTTCGACTTGCGGAAGCGGCAAGGATTGCAAAAGAAGGCGAGTTCGATTATTTTACGACGACTTTAAGTATCAGTCCGCTGAAGAATGCAGAGAAGCTGAACGAGATTGGACAGCGTTTGGGCGAGGAATATGGCATTCCTTATCTGCAATCGGATTTCAAGAAAAAGAATGGCTATAAGCGTTCGATTGAATTGTCACAGGAATTTGGATTGTATCGGCAGGATTACTGCGGATGTGAGTTTTCCTATTCTGCAAGAAACATTGCAAAGTAGGAGAGTAGAATCATTTTTATTAGAGAGGAAAAGATTATGGCACAGTTATGGGGAGGTCGTTTCACAAAGGAGACAGACCAGTTGGTTTACAATTTCAATGCATCAATTTCGTTTGATCAGAAGTTCTACGCGCAGGATATTCGAGGAAGCATCGCACACGTGAAGATGCTTGCGAAGCAGGGGATTTTGACAGAAGCAGAGCGAGATGAGATTTTGGCAGGACTACAGGGAATCTTAGCAGACGTGGATGCCGGTGCGTTGGAGATTTCGGATACATATGAAGATATTCACAGTTTTGTGGAGGCGACACTGATTGAGCGCATCGGGGATGCCGGAAAGAAGCTGCACACGGGACGCAGTCGGAATGACCAGGTCGCGCTGGATATGAAGTTATACACAAGAGATGAGATTCAGGAGATGGATGCACTTTTAAAGGAGCTGCTAGGCGTATTGCTTTCCATTATGAAGGCACATACAGAGACCTTTATGCCGGGATTTACACATTTGCAGAAGGCGCAGCCGATTACTTTGGCACATCATATGGGAGCATACTTTGAGATGTTTAAGCGTGACCGTTCTCGTTTGTACGATATCTATGTGCGTATGAATTATTGCCCGCTTGGTTCAGGTGCTTTGGCAGGTACGACGTATCCGCTGGACCGTGCATATACAGCAGAGCTTTTGGGATTTGACGGGCCGACTTTGAATAGTATGGATTCTGTTGCAGACCGCGATTATCTGATTGAGCTTTTGTCAGCGCTTTCTACGGTGATGATGCATTTGAGCAGATTCTCGGAGGAGATGATTATTTGGAATTCGAATGAGTATCGTTTTGTGGAGATGGATGATGCCTACAGTACGGGCAGCAGTATTATGCCACAGAAGAAGAACCCGGACATTGCAGAGCTGGTGCGTGGAAAGACAGGACGTGTCTATGGTGCCTTGATGTCCTTACTTACGACGATGAAGGGCTTGCCGCTTGCATACAACAAGGATATGCAGGAGGATAAGGAACTCGTATTTGATGCAATTGATACAGCAAAGGGCTGTCTTGCATTATTTACCGGTATGCTTCGAACCACAAGGTTCCAAGAGGAGAATATGGAGCGCAGTGCGAAGAATGGATTTACAAATGCGACTGACGCGGCTGACTATTTGGTAAAGAAGGGGGTACCATTCCGCGATGCACACGGAATCGTCGGACAGCTTGTGCTCACCTGCATCGAGAAGAAACTTGCGCTCGACGATTTGTCTCTTGCAGACTACCAGGCAATCTCACCGGTATTTGATGAGGATATCTACGAGGCCATCAGTATGAAGACTTGTGTGGAGAAGCGTATGACCATCGGGGCGCCGAGCAAGGCAATGATGGAGCAGACGATTGCAATTTATGAGAAATATTTGCAGGAGAATGAAAAATCGCTTGCATAATCGGCAAAATTGGTATACGATTTTCAAGAAAAATGAGAAGACAGAGATGAGGAGATTATTATGGAACAGAAGTTAAAGGTTGGAATTTTGGGTGCGACAGGTATGGTTGGACAGCGTTTTATTTCCTTGCTGGAGAATCATCCTTGGTTTGAGGTAGTGACGGTGGCAGCAAGTCCGCGTTCTGCCGGAAAGACATATGAGGAGGCAGTTGGTGAACGTTGGAAGATGCAGACACCGATGCCGGAAGCAGTAAAGAAGCTTGTAGTGGCGAATGTCAATGAGGTAGAAAAGGTAGCTGCAAGTGTGGACTTTGTATTCAGTGCAGTAGATATGACAAAGGAAGAGATTCGTGCGATTGAGGATGCCTATGCAAAGACGGAGACGCCGGTTGTTTCAAATAACAGTGCACATCGCTGGACACCGGATGTGCCGATGGTAGTGCCGGAGATCAATCCAGAGCATTTTGATGTCATTGAATCACAGAAAAAGCGTCTGGGTACGACCAGAGGATTTGTGGCTGTAAAGCCGAATTGTTCCATTCAGAGTTATGCACCGGTATTGACAGCTTGGAAGGAATTTGAGCCGGTAGAGGTTGTGGCTACGACTTATCAGGCAATTTCCGGAGCTGGAAAGAACTTCAAGGATTGGCCGGAGATGATGGGAAATATCATTCCATACATCGGTGGCGAGGAAGAAAAGAGTGAGCAGGAGCCACTTCGTATTTGGGGTAAGATTGTAGACGGTGAGATTGTGAAGGCAGATGGACCGGTCATTACGACGCAGTGTATTCGTGTTCCGGTTTTAGATGGACATACAGCAGCTGTATTTGTAAAGTTTGCAAAGAAGCCGACGAAGGAAGAATTGATTGACCGTCTTGTGAATTTCAAGGGACTTCCGCAGGAGCTTGCACTCCCAAGCGCGCCGAAGCAGTTTATTCAATATTTGGAAGAAGATAATCGTCCGCAGGTACAGATGGATGTCAACTTTGAAAATGGTATGGGTATTTCAGTAGGACGTTTGCGCGAGGACAGCGTATACGATTATAAGTTTGTAGGACTTTCACATAATACGGTGAGAGGTGCAGCAGGTGGAGCAGTGCTCTGTGCAGAGACATTGACTGCCAAAGGATTTATTCAGGCAAAATAAGGACATTTATGGGAAAATCAGTTTACATTGCGGAGAAGCCCAGTGTGGCGCAGGAATTCGCAAAAGCACTCAAACTGAATACAAGACGAAAAGACGGATACTTAGAGAGCGACGATGCCATTGTGACTTGGTGTGTAGGACATTTGGTGACGATGAGCTATCCCGAAGTATACGATGCGAAGTACAAAAGGTGGAGCTTAGATACGCTCCCCTTTTTGCCTAAAAGCTTTCAATATGAGGTCATTGCAAATGTAAAGAAGCAGTTCGATATCGTAAGCGGGCTCTTGAACCGTGCGGATGTAGAGACGATTTATGTCTGCACCGACTCCGGGCGTGAAGGAGAATATATCTATCGATTGGTCGAGCAGATGGCAGGGGTCAAGGGCAAGCAGCGCAGGCGTGTCTGGATTGACTCGCAGACAGAAGATGAGATTCTGCGAGGTATCCGCGAGGCGAAGGATTTGTCAGAGTACGACAAGCTTTCAGAGTCGGCGTATCTCCGTGCGAAGGAAGATTATTTGATGGGGATTAACTTCTCGCGTTTGTTGACTTTAAAGTATGGAAGCAGTATCTCGAATTATTTGCATACGAAATATACGGTGCTTTCGGTAGGGCGTGTGATGACCTGTGTGCTGGGTATGGTTGTGCGCAGAGAGCGGGAGATTCGCGATTTTGTAAAGACACCGTTTTATCGGGTGCTGAGCAAGGTTCTTGTTGGTGAAAAGAGCTTCGAGGGTGAATGGAAGGCGGTAGCCGGTTCGAAGTATTTTGAGAGCCCGTTGCTTTATAAGGACAATGGCTTTCAAAAGCGAGAGACGGCAGAAGAGCTGATTGCACATTTGCAGACACCTACAGAGCAGATGCAGTGCAAGGTGGTTGCAATTGAAAGAAAGCAGGAAAAGAAGAATCCGCCACTTTTGTTTAACTTAGCGGAGCTTCAGAACGAATGTGCAAAGCGCTTTAAAATTAGTCCGGATGAGACCTTAAAGATTGCACAGGAACTGTATGAAAAGAAGCTGGTAACTTATCCGAGAACGGACGCCAGAGTGCTGTCGACAGCTGTCGCGAAGGAGATACAGAAGAATCTGAATGGGCTTTTGAAGTATGAGCCGGCAAAAGTATACTTGCAAGACATTGTAAGTTTTGGTACACACAAGACTTTGCCGAAGAGTCGTTATGTCAATGACAAGCAGATTACAGACCATTATGCGATGATTCCGACAGGACAGGGACTTTCCGCGCTGGCATCGGTATCTCCGATAGCAAGACAGGTGTACGATGTGATTGTGCGCAGATTTTTGAGTATTTTTTATCCGCCGGCGGTATATCATAAGATTAGCGTAACGACGCAGATGAAGGAAGAACAGTTCTTCTCGAATTTTAAGGTGCTCAGCGAAGAGGGCTATTTGAAGGTGGTTGGCACCGCAGGTGAGGCCGGAGCAGACAAGGAATTATTTGAGCTTATGAAGCAGGTGCGAAAGGACGATGTGCTTCCGGTAGAGGCGCTGGAGATTAAGGAAGGCGAGACCTCGCCGCCGAAGCGTTATAATTCGGGTTCTATGATACTTGCGATGGAGAATGCGGGACAACTCATTGAGGATGAAGAGCTCCGTGCACAGATTAAGGGCAGCGGCATCGGAACCAGTGCGACTCGTGCAGAGATTTTGAAAAAGTTGTTTCATATCGAATATCTTTCTCTAAATAAAAAGACACAGGTGATTACACCGACACTTTTGGGGGAGATGGTGTTTGATGTGGTGGAGCATTCGATACGCTCCCTTTTGAATCCAGAACTTACGGCAAGCTGGGAAAAGGGGCTCGGCTATGTGGCAGAGGGCCAGATTACATCAGAAGAATATATGGTGAAATTAGAGCATTTTATCCAGAGCCGCACAAGTGGGGTGCTTGGATTGAATAATCAGTATCAGTTAAAAGCCTGCTACGATAAGGCAGCAGCATATTATAAACAAGGCAAATAGGAGGTAGAAAGATGGAACAGTTGACAGTAAAGGAACTCTATAACTTAGAGGAGACGATTGCAAAAGATATTTTTGAGGGTGTAAGCTATCCTTGGGAGGTACTTCCGAAGATTAGTGCGTTTATTGTAGAGCTTGGGAATACCTTGTCGGAGGAAGAGTACGATAAGGTAGAGGAGAACATTTGGATTGCAAAGTCCGCAAAGGTAGCGCCGACAGCGTATATTCATGGACCGGCGATTATCGGAAAAGACGCAGAGGTGCGCCACTGTGCATTTATTCGTGGAAATGCGATTGTAGGCGAGGGTGCTGTGGTAGGGAATTCGACAGAGCTGAAGAATGTTATTTTGTTCAACAAAGTGCAGGTGCCGCATTACAATTATGTCGGTGATTCTATCTTGGGATATAAGGCACATATGGGCGCAGGCTCGATTACCTCCAATGTAAAGTCAGATAAGACGCTCACCACAGTGAAGACTTCGGAGGGGCCGATTGAGACCGGATTAAAGAAATTTGGGGCGATGCTAGGTGACGAGGTTGAGGTTGGATGTGGAAGTGTCTTGAATCCGGGAACGGTAGTCGGAAGACATACCAATATTTATCCACTTTCGATGGTGCGTGAATTTGTGCCGGCGAACAGCATTTATAAGAAGCGCGGTGAGGTTGCCGAAAAGTTTTAAAATGTGTTTGACACATAAGTAGAGTTGTGATACAATCAACGAGGTTAAATGAGCCGGTGTTCGGTAATTGGACTCTCCAACCATTACTTAATACCAGGTGATTGATTAAGAGAGAATAGGAGGATATGAGTATGATTTCGAAAGAAAAGAAACAGGCGATTATGGCTGAGTACGCAAGAACAGAAGGCGATACAGGATCTCCGGAGGTTCAGGTAGCAGTTTTGACTGCAAGAATCAACGAGCTCACTGAGCACTTTAAGTCTAATCCGAAGGATCACCACTCAAGAAGAGGACTTCTTAAGATGGTAGGTCAGAGACGTGGATTACTTGCTTACTTAAAGAAGACAGATATCGAGAGATATCGTTCATTGATCGAGAGATTAGGATTAAGAAAATAGTTTTTAGACTATTACAAATGATTCAGACAACAACAACCACAAAGAAGCAGACTTTTGTTTGCTTCTTTTTGAATATTCGAAGTGTGAGGGAAAAGGACAGATGAAGAAAGTACCATTTGTTACAAAAGAACAGTTAGAAAAGATTGTAGAGCAGTTTCCAACGCCGTTTCACCTGTATGATGAGAAGGGGATACGCGCGAATGCGAAGGCATTGCAGGAGGCTTTTTCGTGGAACAAAGGTTTTAAGGAGTATTTTGCGGTAAAGGCAACACCAAATCCGTTCTTGATTGATATTTTGAAGGACTACGATTGCGGCTGCGACTGTTCTTCTTATACAGAGTTGATGCTGGCAAAGGCTTGTGGTGTCACCGGGAAAAATATTATGTTTTCTTCGAATGCGACTCCGGCAGAAGATTTTGCCTATGCAGAGGAATTGGGTGCAATCATCAATCTGGATGACTTTACCCACATTGATTTCTTGGAAAAGACCATTGGGTATATTCCTGAGACCATTAGCTGTCGTTACAATCCGGGCGGTTTATTCCAGATTAGTAACGGAATTATGGATAATCCGGGTGATGCCAAATATGGTATGACGACAGAACAGCTTTTTGAAGCATTTCGCGTATTGCAGAAAAAGGGAGCAAAGAATCTGGGTATTCACGCGTTTCTTGCCAGCAATACTGTGACGAATGAATATTATCCGATGCTTGCAAAAGTGTTATTTGAGTTGGCTGTCGAGCTGAAAAAAGAGACAGGCGCGCACATCGCATTTATTAACCTGTCAGGAGGAATCGGCATTCCGTATCGTCCGGAGCAGGAGGCGAACGACATCTATGCCATCGGTGAAGGCGTGCGCAAGGTTTACGAGGAAGTGCTTGTGCCGGCAGGAATGGGGGATGTAGCAATCTACACAGAACTTGGCCGCTTTATGATGGGCCCGTATGGCTGCCTTGTGACGAAAGCGGTTCACGAGAAGCACACACACAAGGAATACATTGGCTGTGATGCCTGTGCAGTGAATCTGATGCGTCCTGCAATGTATGGTGCATATCATCATATTACGGTGATGGGCAAAGAAGAGGCGGCTTGTGACCATATCTATGATGTGACAGGCTCGCTCTGTGAGAACAATGATAAATTTGCCATTGACCGCAAGCTTCCGAAGATTGATATGGGCGATTTGCTTGTGATTCATGACACGGGTGCGCATGGCTTTTCGATGGGCTACAGCTATAATGGCAAGCTCAAATCAGCAGAGATT
The DNA here is from genome assembly GCA_036311625.1 of Faecalimonas sp. GTDB lineage: Bacteria > Bacillota > Clostridia > Lachnospirales > Lachnospiraceae > Faecalimonas. The sequence continues at coordinate 7,627 of JAXJPN010000040.1, read as the reverse complement.
TTGCTCTGTGAGGATGGAAATGCGAAGCTGATTCGCCGTGCAGAGACTCCAGAAGATTACTTTGCAAGTTTTGATTGTTTTGAAATTGGAAAAAAGTTAAAAAAGTAGTTGACTTCTAAACAAATTTACGATATGATGTACAAGTCGTTTGGAACAGATTACTGTTCCAGATATGCCGGCGTGTCGGAATGGCAGACGAGGCAGACTCAAAATCTGTTGTGGGCAACCACGTATGGGTTCAAGTCCCATTGCCGGCATTATCACCCTTTATTTCATTGATTGAAATAAAGGGTGTTTTGTTATTTTTATTAGTGAAAAAACAAACGCTCTTTAAAAATTTATAAACTTGTTATATTGCAACGACATTTGCGTTACAATGAAAGAAATGCGAAAGGGGATTACTTATGAAACACTACTTCAAAAGAATCATAGCACTGACAATCGTTTTGGTTATAACATTTGCGTGGATTCCTATGGGTGCTTTGGCATCAGACAGAGATGTTATCGTTTTGTTTACCAACGATGTACACTGCTCCACAGAGGATTATGCTGTGTTAGCTGCTTATCGAGCAGAGCTTATTGCACAGGGGAATACGGTGGTAATGGTAGACGCTGGTGACCATATACAGGGCGAGTTGGTTGGGTCCTTCACTCAAGGGAATGCCATTATTGAATTGATGAATGCCGTAGGCTATGATTTTGCCGTGCCGGGCAACCATGAATTTGATTATGGCATGGATACCTATATGAGTTTGGCAGAAAGCGCAGAGTTCACCTATCTTTCCTGCAATTTTATTGATCTGCTGACAGGAAACAGTGTTTTCGATGCCTATGAGATTATGGAGCTTGATGGGATGAAGGTTGCCTTTGTCGGCATCACTACTCCGGAATGTTATACCAAGTCAACTCCTGCTTATTTTCAAGATGAGAACGGCAACTATATTTATAGCTTTCGTGAGGATAATTTCTATTCAACCATTCAAAATGCCGTAGATTCCGCGATCGAAGAAGGTGCCGAACAAGTTATAGCTATCAGCCACTTGGGGATTGACGGCACTACTGAGGGGTGGAAGTCGACCGATGTGATTGCAAATACAACAGGCATAGATGTTGTTTTGGACGGACATAGTCACGAGAGAATTGAAAGTAGAATTTATAAAGATAAATCAAATAACGATGTGGTGCTGTCTACCACCGGTTCCAAATTTGAAAGTTTTGGACAGCTTACCATCGAAGATAATGGAGCAGTTGAACTTGAACTGATTGACCCGAGCAGTATCAATGTTGAAACTTTTTCCGATTCCGCTCAAAATGTGTACAACACAGTTAAGGACATTGACGACAACTATCAGGCAAGGTTGGACTATCTTTATGAAGTTTTGGGTACGGCAGAAGTGGAACTGTCCATATACGACGCTGAGGGAAATTGGGTTGTCCGTAAGCAGGAGACGAATATGGGTGATTTTGTTGCGGATGCGTATAGAATCGTTAGTGGAGCGGAAATAGGATTTGCCAACGCTGGCGGTATCCGTTCTTCTATCGCGGCAGGTGAAGTGACCCGAAAAGACCTCATGGATGTAAATCCTTGGGATAACAAAATGTGTGTGATTCGGGTTACCGGACAGCAAATTGTAAATGCTTTGGAGCATGGAGCACGCCTTTATCCAGAGACTAGCGGGGGCTTTGTACAAGTATCCGGAATGAGTTATGAAATACGAAATGATGTGGAAAGCCCGGTAGTCTGTGACGAAAGAGGTAACTTTGTGAAGGTGGATGAAACAAAGGAGCGCCGAGTGATCAATGTGAAGGTGGCTGGTAAAGACATTGATTTGAAGAAGACATATACATTGGCTGGCAACTATTACATGCTGAAACAGGGCGGCGATGGATTTACCATGTTTGCTGACGCAGAAGTTTTGGAGCACGATACGCTTCCTACGGATGCCGAAATGCTGATAAAATATTTTGTAGAGCATTTGAATGGTGTAGTAACAGAGGAAAAGTATGGAAGTATGAATGGTGATGGACGAATAAAGGTTGTTACTGCGGAGAATACCGGCTCATCTGACGGTGAGTCCCTGCCGCCGAATGGCGGTTCATCCGAAATAGAGACGGCTCCGAATACGGGTGATAATTCTTTTGTGGTGTTTTATGCTGGATTCATGGTACTTAGCTTCACTGCTATCGTAGTGTTAATTTCTTGTAAGAAGAAAGAGGTTATGATTCACAGCCACGCAAGGAGAAGCATATGAGCGAAAAGATAGTTTTAATCGATGGTCACAGTATTTTGAATCGCGCATTTTACGGTGTGCCGGATTTGACGAATTCGGAAGGCTTGCATACGAATGCCATCTATGGATTTTTGAATATTCTGTTTAAGATTTTAGAGGAAGAAAAGCCGGAGTATCTGACGGTTGCTTTTGATGTGCATGCACCGACTTTTCGCCATGAGATGTATGCGGAATATAAAGGGACGAGAAAGCCGATGTTGGAGGAACTTCGTCAGCAGGTTCCGGTGATGAAGGAAGTCCTGCAGGCGATGGGCGTGAAGATTATCGAGCAGGCAGGCTTGGAGGCGGATGACCTCTTGGGAACCTTGTCTAAGCGCTGTGAAGCGCAAGGAATGGATGTGGCAATTATTTCCGGTGACCGTGACCTATTGCAACTTGCGACGGAGAAGGTAAAGATTCGTATTCCGAAGACGAAGCAAGGAAGAACAGAGGTTGAGGATTACTATGCTGCGGATGTGAAGGCGCGCTATGAGGTGACTCCGCGTGAATTTATCGATTTGAAAGCATTGATGGGAGATTCCTCAGATAATATTCCGGGAGTGCCCAGTGTCGGCGAGAAGACGGCGACCAAGATTATTGCGGAGTATGGTTCGATTGAGAATGCGTTTGCACACGTGGAGGAGATAAAGCCACCGCGTGCAAGCAAGGCCCTGCAAGAGCATTACGATTTGGCACAGCTTAGCAAGGTATTGGCAACTATTGAAGTGAACGCTGATTTTGCTTATGACTTGGAAGACGCAAGAGTGGGCGAGCTTTATACAGAGGAAGCTTATGTGTATTTTCAGAGATTGCAGTTTAAGAACTTTTTGTCGCGCTTTGAAGTTTCAGCGCCGGCAAGTAAGGTGGAAGATGCTTTCAAAGTGATTTCAAAGAAAGCGGATGCGCAGAAGATTTTTGCAAAGGCAAAGGAGAGTAAGCTTGTAGGTATCGCATTCTATAAAGATACGACGAACGTATTGCCGTTATTTGTAAACGAGGCAGGGCTTAATGGCATTGGGCTGGCGTTTGGACCGGAAGATATCTATGTTGTGAACACAGATGGGGATATGGCGCTTTCTTATTTGCTGGAGGAAGTCACAGCTTTGTCAGATGCAGTGGAGACGATAGCCATCTGTGATGTGAAGACGGCGCTTGCATCCGTACCAAAGCTTCGGCCGGAGGCTTGTTTCGATGCAATTATTGCGGCTTATCTCTTGAATCCATTGAAAAATGATTATGATTTTATGGATATTGCCCGCGAACAGTTGGATATCTTGGTAGATGTCAAGACAGACGCCGTGCAAAAGTGCCTTTACGAGGCATACACAGCCTTTGCTTCCTATGAGAAGTTGTGCGTTAAGCTAGAGGACACGGGTATGAAGAAGCTCTTTGACGAGATTGAGATGCCGCTTGTATTTGCTCTTTTTGATATGGAACAGAACGGTGTGAAGGTCGAGGCACAGGATTTGCGCGTTTATGGGGAGGCGCTAGGCGCAAAGATTGTGGAGGTTGAACAGCGGATTTATGAGCAGACCAAAGAGCAGTTCAATATCAATTCTCCAAAGCAGCTCGGTGTGATTTTATTTGAAAAGATGGGTCTGCCGCATGGGAAGAAGACAAAGACTGGGTATTCTACCTCAGCAGACATTTTGGAAAAGCTGGCAGAGGAGTATCCGGTAGTATCGGATATTTTGGAGTATAGGCAGCTTACGAAGTTGAAGTCTACCTATGCGGATGGGCTCGCAAATTATATTGGGGAAGACGGACGTATTCACGGGAAGTTTAACCAGACGATTACAGCGACAGGACGTATTAGCAGTACGGAGCCGAATCTGCAGAACATCCCAGTGCGTATGGAACTTGGAAGATTGATTCGAAAGGTCTTTGTTCCAGAGGATGGCTATGTGTTTGTAGATGCTGATTACTCGCAGATTGAGCTGCGTATTCTGGCGCATTGTTCGGGTGATGAGAACCTCATTCAGGCGTATAAGGAAGCGAGGGATATTCATCGTATGACCGCATCGCAGGTGTTTCATATCCCGTTTGAGGAAGTGACAGATTTGCAACGCCGGAATGCGAAGGCAGTGAATTTCGGTATTGTCTACGGCATCAGTTCCTTTGGCTTGAGTGAAGACCTCAGCATTACAAAGAAAGAAGCGGCAGAATATATTGAAAATTATTTCAAAACCTATCCGGGAATTAAGGAGTTTTTGGATGGTGCAGTGGCGGGAGCAAAGGAGCATGGGTATGTGGAGACTTTGTTTGGCAGACGCAGACCGGTGCCGGAGCTTTCCTCCGGGAATTTTATGCAGCGTGCATTCGGTGAGCGTGTGGCGATGAATTCACCGATTCAGGGAAGTGCGGCAGATATTATGAAGCTGGCGATGATAGGTGTATATAAGCGCTTAAAGGAGCAGAAGCTTAAATCTCGCTTGGTGTTGCAGGTACACGATGAGCTTTTGATTGAGGCATATCACGACGAGGTGGAACAGGTAAAAGAGATTTTAGCCTATGAGATGGAGCATGCGGCGAGTCTTTCGGTTCCGTTAGAAGTCGATATGCATGTGGGTGAGAATTGGTACGAGGCAAAATAATGAAGATACTTGGAATTACAGGAGGAGTCGGCTCTGGTAAGAGCCGCGTCCTCGCCTATTTGGAAGATACATATGGTGCAGTTGTTTGTCAGGCAGACCATATCGCGTGGGAACTACAGATGCCGGATACAGACTGCTATTGTGAAATTGTGCGCAGATTTGGTGCGAGAATTTTGCACCCTGACAAGACGATTGACCGGGCAAAGCTTGGGCAGCTTGTCTTTGCAGATGCAGGCTTGTTAGAAGCGTTGAATCAGATTATGCACCCGGCCGTAAAACGGGAAGTCAAGAAGCGTATGCAGGTAGAAAGGCAACGGGGAACGAGGCTCTTTGTGTTGGAGGCGGCTTTATTGATTGAAGAAGATTATGGTGAAATCTGTGATGAATTGTGGTATATTTATACGAGTGAGCCGGTTCGGAGGGAACGTTTAAAGACATCCCGCGCATATAGTGATGAAAAGATTGATGCGATTATGGCATCACAACTTTCGGAGGAACGGTTTCGCACAGCGTGTCATCGCGTGATTGAGAACAGCGGTGCATTTGAAGAGACAGCTCTGCAAATCAGGCAGAGTATGATGATATTGGAGAAAGACAGATGAGATTGTGTAGTATTGCGAGCGGCAGCAGTGGGAACTGTATCTATGTTGGCAGCGAGCAGACCCATCTTTTGATAGATACGGGAATCAGTAAGAAGCGGATAGAGGAAGGACTGGCAGAGCTCGGCATTACAGGAGAAGAGATTGACGGGATTCTGGTGACACATGAGCATGCGGATCACATTCAAGGCTTAGGTGTGTTTAGTCGAAAGTATAAGGTTCCGATTTATGCGACGGCGGGAACGGTGGACGGTATCTGGGCATATAAAGGCTTGGGTGAGATGCCGGAGAATATATTTCGGGAAATTAAGGCGGATAACAAGTTTTGGATAGGAGATATCGAGGTGACGCCGTTTGCTATCTCCCACGATGCGAATGAGCCGACGGGATTTCGTATGGAAGCAGAGGGCAAGGCAGTGGCGATTGCCACAGATCTCGGGATTTACGATGATTATATTGTGGAGAATTTGCAAGGCTTGCATGCGATTGTCCTAGAGGCGAATCACGATGTACATATGTTGGAGGTAGGGCCGTATCCCTATTACCTAAAGCAACGGGTACTCAGCTATACGGGGCATTTGTCGAATGAGTTGACAGGACGTCTGATTTGTAATATACTATATGAAAATTTAAAATACATCGTGCTTGGGCATCTGAGCAAGGAGAATAACTATGCAGAACTTGCACTAGAGACAGTGAAGCTGGAAGTGACGATGAGTGATATTCCATTTCGTGGAGAGGATTTGTCACTTTTGGTGGCGGAGCGAGACAAGGTGTCACAAATTTTAGATATATAAGCAGAAGGAGAGACGAAGATGAAAAAGTGTATTATCACAGTGGTTGGAGAAGATACCGTTGGTATTATTGCAAGGGTTTGTACCTATCTTGCGGAGAATCAGATAAATATTCTGGATATTTCTCAGACAATCGTGCAGGGATATTTTAATATGATGATGATTACGGACATTGAAAAAGCCACGAAGGATTTTGGAGATATTATAAAGGATTTGGAGAGCGTGGGAGATGAAATCGGCGTTGTGATTCGCTGTCAGAATGCAGAGATTTTTGAAAAGATGCACAGACTGTAGAGAGATGAGCGAGGAGCAAAGATATGATTAGTATTTACGAGGTTGTTGAGACAAATCAGATGATTGAGCATGAGAATCTGGATGTGAGAACCATTACTTTGGGTATCAGCCTGATGGATTGCATTGATGCGGATTTGGTGAAGTTAAATGAGAAGATTTATCATAAGATTACGACGATGGCGAAAGACTTGGTTTCTACCGGTCAGGCCATTGAGCAGGAGTATGGAATCCCGATTGTGAACAAGCGTATTTCCATTACACCGATTTCCTTGATTGGTGCGGCGGCTTGTAAGACAACGGAGGACTTTGTGAGTATTGCAAAGACCCTAGACGCAGCGGCAAAGACAGTGGGTGTGAACTTTATTGGCGGATATTCTGCACTGGTTTCAAAGGCGATGACGCCGGCGGAGGAGCTCTTGATACAGTCGATTCCGCAAGCTTTGGCTGTCACGGAGCGCGTGTGCAGTTCTGTAAATGTGGGCTCGACAAAGACGGGCATCAATATGGATGCTGTGAGACTTTGTGGTGAGATTGTAAAGAAGACGGCAGAAGCGACAGCGGACAAGGATTCACTTGGCTGTGCAAAGCTTGTGATTTTCTGTAATGCGCCGGATGACAACCCGTTTATGGCGGGCGCATTTCTGGGCGTGACAGAGGCAGATGCAGTCATCAATGTCGGAGTCAGTGGACCGGGTGTTGTGAAGCGTGCGATTGAAAAGACACGCGGAAAAGGATTTGAAGAGCTTTGCGAGACGATTAAAAAGACCGCATTTAAGATTACCCGTGTCGGACAACTAGTAGCCGGTGAGGCTTCAAAGCGTCTCGGCATTCCGTTTGGTATTATTGATTTATCTTTGGCACCGACGCCGGCAGTTGGAGACAGTATTGCTGAGATCCTGGAAGAGATTGGTTTGGAACGTGTGGGTGCACCGGGTACGACGGCGGCACTTGCGATGTTGAATGACCAGGTGAAGAAGGGTGGCGTAATGGCGTCCTCTTATGTAGGCGGTTTAAGCGGTGCATTTATTCCAGTCAGCGAAGATCAGGGAATGATTGATGCGGTGAATGCCGGTTCG
>JAXJPN010000039.1:0-7855 GCA_036311625.1 Faecalimonas sp. | reverse complement strand
TTTCTGGATAAGGTAAATTCTGCAAGTCCCAAAGGATTCGAACGGTAAGACGATGTCTCTCCCGACGGAATCAGCTCGTCCGTCGTCGTAACCGGATCATGAATCTCCGAAACGACCTTCAAAAGCAAATTTTCCGGAAGTGCAGACATTGCCGGCCAGTCTTTGATATTCGGGCCAAACTGAATCTCTACACTTGGGTCTGCAACTCCCTTGCTGTCAAATACACGGTTCGCATAAATGCTGCTGTCAAAGTGATACTTCGGTGTCTTGTATTCGACATCCATCACATCGCTTGCCGATGTCAAGAATCCCTTATTCGCTGCTGTGGCGGCAATTGAACGCGCATCCATCAACGCAACCGATGAAATCTGCCCGCTCTGTAACTTTGAGCCCTCACGGTTCGGGAAGTTCCTCGTCGAGTGACGAATACTAAACGCATTGTTCGCCGGTGTATCGCCCGCACCAAAGCACGGTCCACAGAACGCCGTCTTCACAATCGTACCTGCTGCCATCAAATCCGCAACCGCACCATTTCTCACCAACTCCATATATACCGGTGTACTTGCCGGATATACACTAAAAGTAAATGCATCGGAACCGATATTCTTTCCGCGAATAATCTCTGCGGCTGCACAAATATTCTCAAAGCCACCGCCGGCACAACCGGCAATAATACCTTGCTCTACATACAACTTGCCATCGCGAATCTTATCCTGTAAAGAATAGTCTACTGCGCCGTCCAAGCTGACAAGTGCGCGCTGCTCTACATCGTGCAGTACATCCTTCAGATTCGCATTCACCTCATCAATGGTATAGGCATTGCTCGGGTGGAACGGCATCGCAATCATCGGCTTAATCTTGCTCAAGTCCACATACACAACACCGTCATAATATGCGACCTTACCCGGAGTCAGCTCCTTATAGTCCTCACTTCTTCCGTGAATTGCATAAAATTCTTCAATCTTCTCATCCGTCTGCCAGATAGAAGAAAGGCAGGTCGTCTCCGTCGTCATAACATCCACACCAATACGGAAATCAGCGCTTAGGCGTGCAACACCCGGTCCGACAAATTCCATCACCTTATTATTCACATATCCATTTGCAAACGTCGCCTTGATAATCGCCAATGCCACGTCCTGCGGACCTACGCCGATAGATGGCTCCCCATCCAGATAGATGGCAACCACGCCCGGCATCTTAATATCATAGGTCTTGTTCAACAACTGCTTTACAAGCTCCGGTCCGCCTTCACCCATCGCCATCGTACCAAGTGCACCATAGCGTGTGTGGCTGTCTGAACCGAGTATCATCTTACCGCCACCTGCAAGCATCTCTCTCGCAAACTGGTGGATAACTGCCTGGTGCGGTGGCACATAAACGCCGCCATACTTCTTTGCACAAGTCAGTCCAAACATATGGTCATCTTCATTGATTGTTCCGCCAACGGCACAAAGGCTGTTATGGCAGTTCGTCAATACATACGGCATCGGAAACTTCTCAAGTCCCGAAGCTCTTGCCGTCTGAATAATTCCCACAAAGGTAATATCATGAGAAGTCAGCTTATCGAAGCGAATCTTCAGCCTGTCCATATTCGGAGCCGTATTATGCTCCTTTAAAATATTGTAGGCAATCGTCGCCTTCGCCGCCTCCTCACGACCGGCAAAATTTCCTGTCTTCGCCGCAATCTGCGCAGCTGCATCTGCCGTATCTTCTATAAGCTCCGTTCCGTTTAGCAGAAAGGCGCCTTTGTTATAAAGTGTAATCATAACTCTTGTCTTCTCCTCGTTGTCTATTCGTTATTCAAAGCATGCATATGCTTGCTTACCATCATACCAATCTTAAAGGTCAACGCCTCATCAAATACACGAACATCCAAACCTGTGATTCTCTGAATCTTCTCCAAACGATATACCAAAGTATTTCTGTGTACATACAGTCTTCTTGCAGTCTCAGAAATATTCAAGCTGTTCTCGAAGAACAGGTTCACGGTCGCAATCGTCTCTTCATCCAACTGGTCGATGGTGCTCTTTGTGAAGACCTCTTTGATAAACATATCACAAAGCGGCATCGGCAACTGGTGAATCAAACGTCCGATTCCAAGCTCATTGTACGCCAAAACCTTGCGCTGTTCGTAGAAAATCTTTCCGACATCTAAGGCAAGAATCGCTTCTTTGTATGATCTCGAAACCTCTTTAATATTGTCCACAATGGTACCATAAGCTACGCGAACATCCACCATCACTTCTGCACTAATCGTATCTACCATCGACTTTGCAATGTGATTGATTGCCAAATAGTTATCCGTCGGGTCAACTTGGCGAATATAAATAATATGGCTCTCATCGACCGATGTTACATAATCCTTAGTTCCTGTTGCATACAAGCTCTTTACCGCATCCATCACCATACTGTCTTTTTCTTGCTTCGGCTCAATCACAAAGACAACTCTCGTAACCTCCGCATCTACACCAAGACTCTTGCCCTGACGCAAAATATCTACCGAAAGCATATTGTCCAAAAGCAGGTTCTGATAAAAACGGTTCTTATCGACACGAACCTGATATGCCTGCAATAAATGTTCGAACTGGCAAACACACAATCTGCCCGTCACCTCTAAATTCTCAATCTGCTCATGGATTGCGAAAACATACATCGGCTCTTGATTATCACAAATCAAGAAAAACGCGCCTTTTTTTGTAATCTTCTCTCCCTTGCCTTGAACCTGGTCAAGATAGGTCGCAAGACGCTCTCCAATCTTGTCATTCTCCTCTGTCGTGCTTGCCAAGCATGCACCCTCCATACTCCAAACAGAGCAGTTCACTTTCACGATTTTATAAATGTCTACAATGATTTTATGTAATACTTGATTTGATAACACGATTCTCTACCTTCTCTCTCTGTATTCTATGGTTTATAGTCTCTGTAATAAAGCTTCTCTTTCCTTCTCAAAGCCAGGCTTGCCAAGCAAGGCAAACATATTCTTCTTGTAGCTCTCCACACCCGGTTGGTCAAATGGATTCACACCGAGCATATATCCGCTCACACCGCAGGCAAATTCGAAGAAGTAGAACAACTGTCCCAAATAGAACTCTGTCTGCTCCGGAATGTGAATCATCAGATTCGGAACACTTCCATCCGTGTGTGCAAGAATTGTGCCATTCATCGCACTCTTATTCACGAAATCAACCGTCTTGCCCGCAAGATAATTCAAGCCGTCCAAATCCACTGCTTCCTCTTTGAGCACAATCTCTTCTGTTGACTTCTCTACATCCAATACAGTCTCGTACATAATACGTGCACCATCCTGAATGAACTGTCCCATTGAGTGCAAATCTGTCGTAAGATCAACTGACGCCGGGAAAATACCCTTCTGGTCCTTACCCTCGCTCTCACCATAGAGCTGCTTCCACCACTCAGAAACATAGTGGAGAGATGGTTCATAGTTTGCCAGAACTTCAACCGACTTGCCTTTGCGGTGCAAGATGTTACGAACTGCTGCATACTGCAAAGCATCATTCTCCTCGAAGCTTGCCTCCAAAGCCATCTTTCTTCCCGAAGCTGCACCTTCCATCAACTGTACAATGTCTGCTCCACTTACTGCAATCGGAAGAAGGCCAACTGCGGTTAATACAGAAAAACGTCCACCAACATCATCCGGTACCACAAAGCTCTCATATCCTTCCTCTGTTGCCAGATTCTTAAGCGAGCCTCTCGCCTTATCAGTCGTTGCATAAATTCTCTTAGAAGCTTCCGCCTTGCCGTACTTCTTCTCCAAAAGTTCCTTAAACACACGGAAGGCAATCGCCGGCTCCGTTGTCGTTCCCGATTTGGAAATCATATTGATAGAAAAATCGCGTTCTCCAATCACATCTATCAAATGCTTCATATATGTACTGCTGATGCTGTTGCCCACAAAGTATATCTCCGGTGTCTTGCGCACTTCTTTGGAAACCATATTATAAAAGCTGTGTCTCAAGAACTCAATCGCAGCTCTCGCTCCCAAGTAAGAACCGCCGATTCCGATAACCAGCAACACTTCGGAATCTGACTTAATCTTCTCTGCCGCTTTCTGAATACGAGCAAATTCTTCCTTATCGTAGTTCACCGGCAAATCAATCCAACCAAGAAAATCGTTGCCCGCCCCTTCTCTGCTTACCAGTAATTCTTTGGCATCCATCGCAATCTTGCTCATATACTTTACTTCATTGTCTGTCATAAAGCCTTTCGCCTTTGCGTAATCAAACGTAACTTTCATCTTTTTCTGTCCTTTCCTTCTGTCATCTGTGATAATCCACATAACTACAATTATTCTAACAAATTTCTTTCATTTTCGCAAGACGTCAAGCGTATAAATTGTTTCATTTTTCCGTGTAAATCGTGGATATTATTGTCCATATTTTTGCATTATTTGCATTTACGCGAGAAATTCCTGCAAAATTGCGCGGATTCTGAGCTCTTGCTCCTTGCGTTCTGCCTCTAATTCCTGCTGCAAGCTCGCCGTATCTTTGCACACTTCTTGCGCCGACTCCTCTGGTGTCGCCGTCGCCACCTCTTCAGCAATGCTTTTTACATCAACAAGCTCCGCCTTCGACTCCGCTTGTTCCGCATCCACTTTTGCAGCTTCGTCTTCCTGCCCGCGTCGCATCCTCTCGTAACGGCGAACACAGACATTCTCCAAATAGTCTACGATGTATGTCCGCGTTGCCTCCATGCGCGAAGCTTCATCCCCCAACAGCTGTATACTCCACAAAAAGACAGCACCCGCCGCACCGACAACGATTACCCGAAAGAATTCTTCGCCAATTCCATATTCCCAAAAACAAGCTCCGCTTCCCAACAAGCTTATCGCCGCCGCAAGCCATAGCATTTTTGCCGGCAGGGCTCTCCATCTCTCCAAGCGTTTGCCAAACACTCTGTACTCATACAGATATTTTTTTACAAAGACCTCTACATTTTGTACTCTATCACTCACCATACTGGCATGCTCAAACTTTGCCTTGATTAGCCGCATAAGCTCATGCTCACTCTTTTGTATTTCTCCTGCTGCACGCACGATTTTTCTTGTTGTAAATGAGGAAATAAACTTTGCCACAACGCCGACAAGCACCACAATCCCCAACAAATAATAGCTCACTCCAAAGTGAATCAGTGTCTCTAACATAAAAAGAGCCCTCCTTCTTTTTTACTGCAATTATACAGAAAAAAATGGGGTTGGGCTCAAAAATCGTCCTACAATTTTCTACACAGTATTCACTTTTACCGTCGATTTCCTGCAACTGCGCTTTTCTAAATTTGCGGCAGCAAATGCAGGACAAGCCTTACAGAATGTGCAATTGCCTTCTTCTCAAAGCTTTCATAATCCTCCGTCGCACTGTTGTCAGCTTTATCCGAAATTGCGCGGATAATGACACACGAAATCTGATTCAAATATGCAGCATGCGCAATCGCCGCACCTTCCATCTCCGCACATCTCGCCTGAAAATTCCGTACCAACCAGTCCTTCTTATCCGAAGAAGACACAAATTGATCGGTGCTGACAACCCTTCCCAAGAACGTGTGAATATCCGAATTCACCTCTTCATTCACTGCCTTCGCCTTTATGGCAAGCGCATTATCTGTTGGAAAGGCCAAAGTATCCATACGCGGAATCTTCCCCAAAGGATGTCCGAAACTTGTCACGTCCACATCGCCCTCAATTGCATCTGTGGCAATCACCATATCACCAATATCAATACTTGCATCCAACGAGCCGGCAATCCCTGTGTTAATCAACACCTGTACGTCAAACCTGTCCACCAAAAGCTGTGCGCAGATACCTGCGTTCACCTTTCCGATTCCGCTTCGCACCACAACGACATCCCGTCCACCGAGTCTCCCTTTGCAAAAACTCATAGACGCACACTCTATAAGCTCTTCTATCTCCATTGCCTGCTTTAACTGCGCAACTTCTTCCTCCATCGCACCGATAATTCCAATTGTCATCGCAAACTCCTCCTAATTTCTGTCACCTCGTCTAGTATATGGAAAATAACAATATTTTGCAACCGATTTTTTCTTGCAATGCCTCTGCTTTAGGCTTATAATTCTGTATATTGAAAAGAAAGAAGGACAATATTTATGGTAAAACGTGTAGCAGTCATCAATGATTTGTCCGGTCTGGGCAAATGTTCCCTGACAGCTGCCATACCTGTGCTTTCCGTGATGGGCGTGCAAGCTTGCCCGATTCCCACTGCAATTCTCACGAACCAGACAGGGTATGACAGTTATTACTGCGATGACTATACCGACAAATTCAAACACTACACAAACGAGTGGAAGAAGCGAGACCTGACCTTAGATGGCATCTATACCGGTTTTCTCGGCAGCGCCGCGCAGGTGGAAGAGATTTTGCATTTTTGCAAAGAATTTCGCCGCGAGGATACCCTGCTGTTTGTTGACCCGGTGATGGGTGATAACGGAAAGGTATACGACGTGTACACGCCGGAACTCGGAAAGCAGATGCACCGACTGGTAACCCACGCCGATGTGATTACGCCGAATCTCACAGAGTGCTGTCTTTTAACCGGGACAGACTATGCGGAACTGACAGCGTACGCATCACATGCCGATTACCTACAGCGCATCAAGGCTATGGCCGCCTCACTCTTTGTATACGATATCAAGACCATTGTGGTTACCGGCATTATTCATCAAGCTGAATCCGATACCGAACCACAATATTACAATCTGGTGGTGACGAAAGACGGCTGCAACATCGTCTCATCGCCCATTCATGGTTGTAGCTACTCCGGCACCGGAGACCTAATGGCATCCGTTGTCTGCGCCGGCATTGTGCGTGACGACAGCGCAACCGACTCTGTCCAAAAAGCAGTTCGATTTTTGGAGGCCGCACTGATAGACACGATAAAGGAAGCAATTCCGCGCAATAACGGCCTGAACTTCGAACCATATTTATCACTTTTATTAAACGACTAAGCATTCGAAAGGATTTTACAAATGGCAGATATTATATATACCTATCGCAACCACGTATATTTCAATCTCACGAACCGCTGTACCTGCAAATGCATCTTCTGCATTCGCGACGGACACGAGACGGTTGGCGAGGCAAAAGCGATGTGGCACGACCACAACCCCAGCTGGGAGGAAATCAAGGCCGCGATTGACGAGTTTGATTTTTCCCCTTACCCGGAAGCCGCATTTTGCGGTTACGGAGAACCAACTTGCAGCTACGACAATTTAATTCTAGCCGCAAAGTATATGAAGGAACAATATCCGAATATCAGACTCCGCATCAACACAAACGGTCTCGGTGAGCTTTATAACAAAAAGGCAATCATCAAAGAGATGGCACAGTACATCGACATTGCCTCCATCAGTCTCAACGCGCCAAATG
Source organism: Faecalimonas sp. (assembly GCA_036311625.1). Lineage (GTDB taxonomy): Bacteria > Bacillota > Clostridia > Lachnospirales > Lachnospiraceae > Faecalimonas. The sequence continues at coordinate 459 of JAXJPN010000039.1, read as the reverse complement.
CAGCACGTTATCAAGAAGTGACTAATCCCTGCTTTGCAGATGGTTTTGAGACAATGCTTGCTTTTGCAGAAGAGGCAAAGAAGCACTTTTCTTCGGTGGCATTTAGTGTGGTGGATGTCATTAGCCTGGAAGAGATTGCCGCGTGTCAAAAGATTGCCGATAAGATGGGCATTCCATTGCGTGTGCGTCCATATGAATAAAGCAAAATGGCTGACAGAAGTTTGGATTCTGTCAGCCTGTTTTTTATTGTGAGATTCCAACTTCCTTTTGTGCCGGCCCGTCAAGCAGCTTTCCATCATAATGAAAACGCGACCCGTGACACGGACAATCCCAAGTTTTCTCCTCCGCATTCCATGCAAGTTCGCATCCCAAATGCGGACATTTTACCGATACTGTGTGCATCTTCCCCTTTTCATCATGATACACACCAAGTCGTTTTGTTCCACGTCGAATAATAGC
>JAXJPN010000038.1:0-3333 GCA_036311625.1 Faecalimonas sp. | reverse complement strand
TTTACGATGAGATTTATAACCAAATCAAAAATGATGATGACACGCTGATACTTTCCACATGTTATGGAAGCGCAAAAAGCGGTCGACTAATAATCATAGCAAAGGAGGCCAAAGCTGATGGCTAAAAAACAAAAGGTGCTTACGCCTGAACAGGTCGAAGAAATTCGCACCAAAGACTTCTTCGACTGCATTTTGCCAAGCACAATCAAATTCTTTTCTGACCATTATATAGTCGGTGACAGTTATCGCAGTGTGTGGGCAATTCGTGAATATCCCCCCTCCACAGAGGAACAGGCAATCCTTTCGCAGCTCGCGGATAGAAATGGTGTAACACTCCGTATCTATCACAGGCTTGTTGAATCTATGGAGCAACGCAAGATTATTCAGAATGCTACTCGCAGAAACACACTCAAGAGTGGTGGTAACGATATGAACGATACCATTGAAGCCGAAGGAAACTTGCAAGACGTTATTGAATTGTTGGCTAACCTTCGCAAGAACCGTGAGCCTCTTTTGCATTGCTCGGTATTTATTGAGTTGAAAGCAAAAAACCAGGAATCACTCAAAGAACTTCAGAGCGAAATCTCCATGGAGCTTACGCGTTCGAAAATATCTGTGGACAGATTAACCCTTCGCCAAAAAGAAGGATTTCTCTCTGTTCTGCCCGTGGGCGCTAATCAGTTCGGCGCACAGTTTGAAAGAGTATTACCGGCTTCAAGTGTTGCAAACCTTTATCCCTTTAACTTCTCGGGTAAAACCGACCCCGAAGGTATTTATATTGGGCGCGATAAGTTTGGTACAAATATCCTCGTAGACTTTGATCGTAGAGCTGAAGATAAGACCACAAGTAATATCCTCATCCTCGGCAACTCAGGTCAGGGTAAGTCTTATCTAATGAAGCTCATCCTTACAAATATTCGCGAATCAGGCAAAGGAATTATTTGCCTTGATCCCGAAAGCGAATATGTAGACTTGTGTGCAAATCTCGGTGGTTGCTATATCGATTTCCTCTCGGGTGAATATACGATCAACCCCCTTGAACCGAAGGCGTGGTCTGATGGTGTGGACGATATTGACCCTTCAACTCCGGAGGCGTTCAAAAAGCAAACACGACTCTCTCAGCACATTGCTTTCCTTAAAGACTTCTTCCGCAGCTATAAAGAATTTACCGATAGTCAGATTGACACTATTGAAATTTTGCTTTCGAAATTGTATGCGCGATTCGGTATTACAGACCTTACCGACTACAGCAAAATGCGGCCCACCGACTATCCTATCATGGAAGATTTTTATAAGCTCTGCGAGGAAGAATTTATGACCTATGACAAGCAGAGAAAGTATCTCTACACCGAGCAAACACTCCAAGAAGTGTGCCTTGGTATTAACTCTATGTGTGTAGGCGCAGAAAGCCGTTACTTTAACGGATACACCAATATTACGGATGACGCATTTTTGGTGTTTGGTGTTAAGGGACTTATGGATACAAATAAACGACTCAAGGATGCAATGCTTTTCAATATCCTTTCCTATATGAGCAATCAGCTCCTCGGAAAAGGAAACACGGCAGCATCCATCGATGAGTTGTATTTATTCCTTACGAATATGACCGCAATTGAATATATTCGAAACGCAATGAAACGTGTTCGAAAGAAAGACTCCTCGATCATTCTGGCATCACAGAATATCGAGGACTTTTTAATTCCGTCTATTCGAGAATTCACGAAACCCTTGTTCAGTATTCCTACACATCAGTTCTTGTTCAATGCCGGTCAGATTAACCCCAAAGAATATATGGATGCGTTGCAGGTAGAACCGAGCGAGTTTGACCTCATCAAGTACCCCGAGCGTGGTACGTGTTTATATCGATGTGGTAACGAAAGATACCTTCTCCAAGTTATCGCACCAGAGTATAAGTCTGCACTCTTCGGCAAGGCAGGTGGTCGCTAATGGCGGCACCTGCTGTTGCTGCCGTAGCAAAAAAAGTCATTGCTTATGTCGTTACAGACAAAAAAGCAATGAAGGTTGTGGGTGGCATTATTTTAGGAGTAATCGTAATTATCTGCATGCCTATAGCAGCGCTCCTCGGTATTTTTAGTGGTGGAATCGAAATCGATACGAATCGCCTTCAGGAAATGCTACAGGAAAACCAAACTGTGCTTGTAGAAGGATGGTCGGAAGTTGAGTCTGGCATGACTAACGCCGGATATGATGCAACTCGCATCCAAGAAGCACAACTCTTATTTGTGTTCTCACTATATGAGCATGTAGAAGAAAATGGATTCGCAGATAAATTCGTGGGTTGTTTCGCAGCAGAGCAAACGGATGCAGAGTTGATCGCAAATGTTAATTCCGCATTTGGTACAGACATTGCCGTTGAGGATTTTACAAAAGCAATGTCCGCAACACGAAACGCCTACATTAATACCGCCAACTATGTCGATCCTACGACCAAGAATAATTTAGACTTGGTTAAGTGGGCTGAAAATGCAGCTGATAAAGGGTGGGGTTATGTTTGGGGAACTTATGGTTCTGTTCTCGACAACTCCTTGCTTGACAGTAAAATCACACAGTACCCCGAAGAAGTTGGCGGCAAAGAACAGTTTATCCGTGAAAACTGGTTATGGAAACGAACCGCAGATTGCGTGGGACTAATTAAGGGTTATTCATGGTACGATGCTGAAACCCAAAAGACTTTGCTTGTATCAAACGGAATGCCCGACATTGGTGCAGACACAATGTACGAGAATGCAACTGAAAAAGGATCAATAGATACGATCCCCGAAATACTCGGACTTGCAGTTTGGAAAGAAGGACACATCGGTATTTATATTGGCAATGGTAAAGTTGTCGAAGCTTACGGAACAACGACTGGTGTTATTTATTCTGAACTGGCAGATGGTGGCTGGTCGCATTGGTTGAAAATCCCGTACATCACATATATGGAACAGGAGGTAACAGAATGAGTAACAAGAAATTGCCAACAGCGCAAGAAGAACATGAAGAAAAGGTAGACCAAGTTACCGATATGATAACGGCAGAAGACTTGGTAGAGCAAGCAGTATATACAGCAAATGCACCGAAGTGCTGTTCAGAGGAACAACGTGCCGATAACATGCTGGGTATGCTCGGCGCAAATGTCATAGATGGTTCAATCTATCATAAAGAGGAAGATCATCCGCATGAAAAAAGTGCCGAAAAACCGACAGTGAAAATCCAAGCCTATGATAAAGAATGGAATCTGATACCGGAGGTTGCTGTGCTGGTAGTTCCCGATTTCATGGGTTCGAAGCAACACAATATTGGATTGAACCTTTACTGTGAAAGCGAAGACGG
>JAXJPN010000037.1:0-8006 GCA_036311625.1 Faecalimonas sp. | reverse complement strand
TTTGTCTCCATGTTCATAAGAACAGCACCTGCTGCCTTACCATCTGTATCCTTGATGATTTCGATAGCTGCTGTAAAGTCAACTACAGGAATCTTTCTGTTGATAACTTCGTCACGAAGTGTTCTCATGATCTCTGCACCTGAGTAGTCCGCCGCAGCATGCATTCTCTTGCGAGATGTTCCACCACCATGAGTAGTAATCATGTTTCCTTCTTCGTCCTTGTCAAACAGTACCCCAAGCTTGTCAAGCCAGTTGATTGCGATAGGTCCATCACAAACTAATTTTTCAACAAGTTCCGGTACGTTTGCGAAATGTCCACCACCCATTACGTCAAGGTAATGCTGTGCCGGTGAGTCGTTTTCTTTGTCAGCAGCTTGGATTCCACCCTCTGCCATCATGGTATTTGCATCACCGATACGAAGTTTTGTAACGATCATAACGTTCGCGCCTGCTTCATTTGCCTCGATTGCAGCGGAAGAACCTGCTCCACCACCACCAATTACAAGCACGTCTACATCATAGTCCGGATTTGTAAGGTCTAAATCCATGCCTTTGATTCTGCTTTCGCCCTGAAGGATTTCAACCAATTCCTTCGGAGCCTTTTGTCCTGCGTTTGGACCTACTTTGATTTCTTCAAAACTATCGAGATTATAATCTGGATGGAATTGTTCCAAGAGTGCTGTCTTTTCGTCAGCGGTCATACGTCTTGGCTCAAAACCAATACGAGCAGCTCTACCTGCTTCAACCTTTTTAATGGATTCCATCATCTCGGCTGTATATGGTAAACTCATGTCTTTCTCCTCCTTATTTCTCGATTTCTCTATTGTTGTAAAGTTCTTTTAATTCATTAAGAGGTTTCTGCATAATTGCTTCCATCATCGCCTTGCAATCTCCTCTTTCGATTTCTTCCACTCTTGCTGTCAAGTGCTGTGCTTCCGGTTTGATGTACTTTCCTGTAAGTCTTCTAGCTAAAAGCGCAACTTGTGGATGAGAAATGCCTGCCGGACAACGCGAAGAACATACGCCACACATCACACAGTCAAATGAAAGTTCTGCACATTTCTCGAACTCTCCTCTCTGAGCGTGAGCGATGTACTGCATTACGCTAAGGTCCTGCGTACAAGCCTTTGTACAAGCGTTACATCCGATACAAGCATAGATTTCCGGATATAACTGCATCATTACCTGTTGTGTTGGCTTAATCTCTGTAATGTCATAAACCTTTTTCTCCAATGGGAAGAATGGTAAGGTTGCAACACACATATCATTTTCCACTTTTGTAGAACATGCCAAACATCCGGTAAGTTCGTTTTGTCCCTTAATTCTGTAGATAGTTGCACAAGCACCACAGAATCCGTTTCTACAGCCGCAGCCGCGAACCAATTGATATCCGGCATATTCGAAAGCTTCCATAATTGTTAAGTTTGATGGAACTTCATATTTTTTACCGTATAAGTATACGTGAATCATATCTGCCATTTTTAAATCTTCCTTTCTCTTTATATGTTTTCTATGATACTACGGATTGCTCCATGCTTCGCACTCCCAAAGTTCCAATCCCGTATGCAAGCATACGTTTTGTCACTTTTGTCGCCTAGTATCATCTAATATTCCGGCGGTAACTCTCCGATTTCGTCGTAACGGAACACCGGTCCGTCCTTACATACATATTTCGAACCGATATTGCAACGTCCGCACTTACCAACGCCACACTTCATACGAAGCTCAAATGTTGTATAAATCTGCTCGTCTGTGAAACCTAATTCTTTGAGTCCTGCAAGTACGAACTTAATCATAATCGGAGGACCACAGATTAAAGCAACTTTATTGGTGTCAAGATTTAATTCTTTTACATAAGCCGGTACAAATCCTACGTGTCCGTCCCAACCTTCTTGTTCACGGTCAATGGTAAGATGTACGTTGATGCCTTCTGTCTTCATCCAAACTTCCTGGATTTCTTTTAATTGAACCAAATCGTCTGCGGAACGGGAACCGTACACGATATCTACTGTTCCGTAGTTGTCTCTGTTATCGATTACATAGTTGATAACCGAACGAAGTGGTGCAAGACCGATACCACCGGCGATAAAGAGAAGGTTTTTACCCTTAAGCTCTGTCTCCACAGGGAAATGATTTCCGTATGGTCCACGCACTGTGATCTCTGAGCCTACTTCCAGACTGTGAAGATAGTCGGTAAGCTCACCACATTTTTTAATACTGAATTCTTGGTATTCTTTGTTTGTTGGTGAAGATGTAATGGAGAACATCGCTTCACTCACACCCGGAGCGCAGAGCATTGCGCACTGTCCCGGCATATGTTCAAATAATTTGCCGCCTTCCGGAGCATTTACACGGAATGTTTTTACATCCGGTGTCTCCTGACGGATATCTGTGATGATACCAATCTTTGGAATCAAGGTGTCCAAATTGTATCCATCATGACAATGACATTCGCACATTAGTTTTCACCTCCGTCTTTCTGAAAAGCCTTAACGACTTTTACGATATTGAGTGCAGATGGGCATTTTTCAACGCAACGACCACATCCGACACATGAGTACATACCGTCGTTGTTTGCAGGGAAGTAAACAAGCTTGTGCATGAATCTCTGACGGAATCTTTGCATCTGGCTGGTACGGTTGTTTCCGTGAGCCATCATGGTAAAGTCAGAGTACATACATGAATCCCAGCAACGATAACGTTTTACGCCATGTCCTGTATCGTAATCTTTGATATCATAGCACTGACATGTCGGGCATACGAAGGTACATGTTCCGCAAGCCAAACATGGTTTGTAAAGTTCCTCCCATACAGGAGAATTGAATTTGTCTAAAAGAACGTCTCCGTTCCAACCTTCAAGTGAAAGGTCTGAGTATGGAAGTTTTTCTACGATTGCACGAATCGCTTCTTTTTCTGCTTCCACTTTTGCTTCATCTGCATCTGTAAGAAGGTCTGCTACTGCTTTTGTAAGTGCTTCCCCTTTTTCAGACAATGCTTTCCAGTATAACTCACCATCAATCATCCATGTAGCAACGTCAGCTACCGGATTTGCGCAGTCAATACCGAATACCTTACAGAAACAGGTCTCCTCCGGCTCGTGACAAGCCATAGCCACGATAGTTCCGTGAGCACGTCTTGCAGCGTAGAAGCTGTCTACAGGGTCTACTAAAAATACTTTGTCAAGTACTTCCACACCCTTCACATCACAAGCCTTCATACCAAACACAACAAAGTTTTGTTCCTGCAATGCTTCCGGCTCGATCTTCATCTTTCTGTCTTCTGTTTTTACAGTATATAAGTTTTCGCTCTGTGGGAAGAATGCGTCCTTTGGAGATTTGACACTCTTAAGTGTATCTAAATCTACATTCGCACCCTCTGCCCATGCAGCGAAGTTTACCTGTCCGTTGTTGTTTACAGGCACATAAAGTTCTTGTTCTCCGGCAATCTTTTGGAACAATGCCGGAAGATTTTCTTTCGCAATCTTGTACATAACATTATCCCCTTTCTGCCACGATACTTGGTTCTGCATCATCAAATGTAAAGTCTGTGAGTGGTCCCTTTGTCTCTGCATCCGCTCCTGCCTGGAACTCTCCGTATAACTCATCGATATCCTTGATAAACTTACGGTTGAACAGGTGAAGCCGGATTCCCTGCGGACATACTCTGCTGCACTCTCCACAGTCTGTACATCTTCCCGCTACATGGAATGCACGGATGATGTGGAACATCTTTTCTTCAAATGAATCTACATTTGCCTTCTGCGCACTGTCAAACTTGTTGCTGTCAAATACACATTTGCGGCAGCTGCATGCAGGACAGGCGTTACGGCATGCGTTACAGCGGATACATTTGGAAAGCTCGTTCTGGAAGAATTCGAATTTCTCCATCGGGCTCATCGCTTCAATCATCTCGATCTCTGCAAATCGTTCCGCGTCCTTTGTATCTTTTGATTCACCGATTACTTCATCATAAATCATGTGTTCTTTGCCCTTACATACGTGACATCTCTCTAACATCACATCAGCATAAGCACATGATTTTTCACCATAAAGTGTTTGGAAAGTAAGTGTATCGCATTCGTCAGACATCTCTGCACCTGATACGCTTTCGATACCTTTGATTCCTAATTTCTTTGCTTTTTCAATATCCAGTTTACCCTTACAAGCAACACCTACGATGTAAGCTTTCTCTCTGTCTACGCGGTGTTCCTTAATCAACTGGTTAAAACTGTATGTATCACATGGCTTCAAGCAAACCAATGTCTTTCCTTCTAATTTCGAAGCTTCGATCATCATCTTGCTAAGGTTCGCTCCACAGAAACCATTGTACACAAAGTCTTTTAATTCTTCCGCATTTGTAAAGTAAGCCGGTTCCGGATTGTACGGAAGATCTCCTGCCTTCCAGCCAAGAACGCGTGCTACTTCGCCGCTCTCTAAGAGCTCTTTTGCGCGATTCACTAATTCTTGCATCTCAAATCCCCCAATCTTACATTTTTACCGAGTGAATGAATCTTTTCTACGAACTCGTTCATCGTTGTAGAGAATTTCACACCCTCAGCAGCCGATACCCATTCCACGCGGGTACGACCATTTTCCACGCCGATGAAATCGAGCATAGAGAAAAGAAGTGTCATACGTCTTCTTGCGTAGTAGTTTCCTGTTGTGTAGTGGCAGTCTCCCGGGTGACATCCGCAAAGGATTACCCCGTCAGCGCCCTTCTCAAATGCTCTCAAGATGAACATTGGGTTTACACGACAAGAACATGGTACACGAATAATTTTTACATCTGCAGGGTAAGCAAGTCTGCTGCTTCCTGCAAGGTCTGCGCCCGCATAACTACACCAGTTACAGCAGAACGCTACAATTTTCGGTCTGAATTCTTCGTTGTTTTCTATCGACATATTGCATCTACCTCCGCTATAATCTGTCTATTTGAGAATCCTTGTAAGTCCATTGCTCCCGAAGGACAAGTAACTGTACAAGCACCACAACCTTGACATAATGCACTGTTTACTACAGCGACACGTCTGTTTTCACGGATACCGTGATCGTTTACATCGACGTTCTCATAGGAAATTGCGCCGTAAGGACATACATTTGCACATGTAGAACATCCATTACATAATAACTGGTCAGCCTTTGCAGTACATGGGTTTGTGAGAAGCTTATCTTTCGCTAACAAACCGATTGCTTTTACTGCTGCTGCACCCGCCTGAGCAACTGTCTCAGGAATATCCTTCGGTCCTTGACAAACGCCTGATAAGAACACACCTGCTGTCGGTGATTCTACCGGACGAAGCTTTGCATGAGATTCTGTCAAGAAGTTGTTTGTATCAATACTTGCTGTGAGCATCGTAGCGATCTTTCTGACATCCGGGTTTGGTTCGATCGCTGTTGCAAGAACGACCATGTCAGCTTCTTTCAAAATCTGCTTGTTATCTAATAAATCCACACCTTGTACAAGGAGTTTTCCGTCCGGCTGAGGGATAACCTTACCAACCTGACCCTTGATGTAATTTACTCCGTAATCTTCTACGGCTCTTCTGTAGAACTCGTCGAAGTTCTTACCTGGTGTACGAACATCAATGTAGAATACAGTTACATTTACATCCGGATACTTGTCACGTATTAACATCGCATGTTTTGCGGTGTACATACAACAAATCTTTGAGCAGTAGCTCTTTCCTCTGTTGTCTGCGCATCGGCTTCCTACACACTGGATAAATACCATTTCCTTCAGATGCTTTCCGTCAGAAAGTCTTTCCAAATGACCCTTTGTCGGACCTGCTGCATTCATCACACGTTCTAATTCAAGAGATGTGATCACGTCCTTGCTTTGGTTGTATGCATATTCATCATAGTTATCAAGCTTGATGGTATCAAAACCGGTAGCAACTACGATTGCACCGTATTTCTGTGTCAAAATTTCATCTTTTTGTTCGTAGTCGATTGCACCTGCCTGACATACCTTCTCACAGATACCGCACTTTCCGGTCTTCATCTTGATACAAGCGTCTGTATCGATCACCGGCACGTTCGGGATTGCCTGCGCAAACGGTGTGTAGATGGCACTTCTTGTATTTAATCCACGATTGAACTCGCTGAGCGATTTCTTCGACGGACATTTCTCCTGACAAACACCGCAACCGGTACATTTGTCAGAATCTACATATCTTGCTTTCTTTCTGATGTCTACTGTGAAGTCACCCACGAAACCGGAAACTTTTTCCACCTCGCTATATGTATAGATGGTAATGTTCTTGTGAGCCGCTGCCTCCACCATCTTTGGTGTAAGGATACATGCGGAACAGTCAAGTGTTGGGAATGTCTTATCAAGTTGTGACATTCTACCACCGATACTTGGTGTCTTCTCTACGATGTCTACCGGATATCCCGCTTCTGCAATATCAAGTGCAGTCTGGATACCTGCGATACCACCACCGATGACTAACGCACGTTTTGTAACTAAGCTTTCGCCCGGCTTTAGCGGTGCGTTTAAGTTTACTTTTGCGATTGCTGCTCTTGCTAAGATCACTGCCTTCTCGGTTGCTTCTTCCATATCCTTGTGAATCCATGAACAATGCTCACGAATGTTGGCAATCTCTACCATGTATGGATTGAGACCCGCTCTCTCTGCTGCACCGCGAAATGTATTCTCATGCATACGCGGTGAACAAGAACATACAACGATTCCTGTCAGGTTCTTTTCCTGAATTGCTGCTGCAATCTTTGCCTGTCCTGCTTCAGAACACATATACTGGTAATCTTCTGCATGAACAACGCCCGGCTCTTTTGCAGCCATCTCTACTACTTTTTTCACGTCTACTGTCGCAGCAATGTTACTACCGCAATGGCAGACAAATACGCCTATTCTCTGCATGCCCTCTTACCTCCTGTATCTTCTGAATGCGCTGACTAAAAGCTGTTGCGGAACATCCGGGTCAAGTAATTCCGGTACTTCATCCGGTGAAAGGTAGGTCTGACCTTTTTCACGAACCACAAGCTGTCTTGCTGCATCGATTAGTTTGCCCGGCTTTACATCTCTTGGACAACGCTCTACACACGCAAAGCATGAGAGACATTTCCACAGAGATTTTGATTTTACCAAGCTCTCAATATCTTCGTTCTGCACGTAAGATACGAATTGGTGTGGTTTGATGTCCATCTCATTAAAAGATGGGCAGGAAGCAGAACATTTTCCACATTTCATACATTTCAGTGGATTCACGCCGCTAATCTCTTTGATTTGACTTGCTTTATCTACGTGACTCATTACGCGTCTACCTCCTCTTTTACTCCAAGTGCCTCTGCAAGCAGCTCTGTGAAATAAACCACAGGAAGCTTATTTTCAGCACTCTTATTTAAATTGTACATGCAAAGCGGACATGCTGTGATTAACATTTCAGCGCCAAATCCTGCGGCACTGTCCACAATCTTGTCACACATGTTCTTTGCCATGTCTTTTTCTTTCAATGATATGTATCCGCCACAGCATTCATTGCGGTATGGATACACAACCGGAGTCGCACCAATCGCACGAATAAAATCTTCGATGATGGTTGGATTTTCCGGATTGTCAAATCCTAAGATTTTACCAGGACGAAGAAGTAAGCAGCCATAGTAAGCACCAATCTTCTTGTCCTTAAGCGGATTTGTCACCTTTTCTTTTAATTTGTCGAAGCCTACTTTATCACGCAATACTTCCAAGAAGTGAAGCACCTCTGTCTCGCCTGCGTATGGCTCCTCTAATTGCATGTAGTTGTTCGCTCTGGTACGAATGTCGTCTACATTCTTCATGTCGTCGTTGACACGCTTGATTACGTGATGGCATGCAGAACACAGTGTTACCAGCGCTTGACCTTTTTCTTTGGCATCATTAAGTGCACGAACGGATGAAAGCTTAGAAGCAATCTCATCAGTGCCGAGTGGATATACACCACCGCAGCACTGCCAGTTCTCGATCTCTTCCAGCTCGAATCCAAGTGCTTTTGCAGAGGCTCTGGCATA
>JAXJPN010000036.1:0-38064 GCA_036311625.1 Faecalimonas sp. | reverse complement strand
TGTGTCATAAATGCGGCATATATGGTTGCAAAAAAGTAGGCTACGATGCAGACAGAGATGAGCGTCTCCGGTCTTGTTTTTCTTGACAGCTTTCCGAACACCAGAGCAGACGGAAAGGCAACAACCTGTGTAACCAGCAGAGCAGCCAAAAGACCTACGGTGTCTAATCCGAGTGAAGTTCCATAGGAGGTTGCCATATCAATGATGGTATAAACTCCATCGATAAAGAAGAAAAATGCTATTAAAAATAAAAGCACTTTTTTGTTTTGTTTTAACTCGCCAAACACGTTGGCAAGATTTTGAAAGCCCGTACGAATGGGATGCCCCGCTCCTGAAACAAAGTGTTTCTGTTCGTAGCTTTTATACAGCAGAATTGCCCAGACTACCCACCAAATAGCGATAATGAGGCAGCACAAAACGGAAGAAGTAAACATCGAAATCCACCCCAACATCTCGTACATTACATAGACAAATACGGTCACGATAAAAGGCACGCAGCTTCCAATATATCCCCAAGCATATCCTTTCGAAGACACCTCGTCCATTCGTTCTGCGGTAGTGACATCCCCAAGCATCGAGTCGTAGACAACCAAACTCATTTGGTAGGCACATTTGGCAAAAACAAATACCAGCAGAAACCAAAGCCAGTGAGATACAAAACCAAGAAGCGCACAGGAAAGGGCACCTACGAGTACACAGCCGGAAAAGATTTTTAATTTCAGACCCTTTAAATCCGAGAGTGTGCCGAGTATCGGTCCCAAAAAGAGCATCAGAATCGTGACTGCACTGGATGTATAGGCCCAGTAGGCTAGATAATTGTCTTCAGAGACGCCTGCCTTTGCCGCAATTTCGTGAAAAAAGATTGGGAGTAGGGTCGTAATCAGCAAGGTGAATGCGGAGTTCCCGATATCGTAGCCAATCCACTTCTTTTCAAGGGATGTAGAGTTTTGGTTCATAAGCTTGTTCCTCCTCAAATGATAATACAGGAATCTCTTCCCAGTCTGGGGTCGGTCCAAAGGTCTCGGACATTCCGGCCGGATAGGCGGCACCCTCTAAAAAGGCAAGGTATTCTTTCGCTAATTTTTCATAAAGTATGAGAGCTTTGTCCATAAGCTTTTGTAAACGCAGATTGCTGTCTTCGCTGCCTGTAGGGCTTTTCTTTGGAAGCAGCATATCGTAGAGCTTGTCATACTGTCCGCTCAATTTTAAAACAGCGGTGACTAGAGGCCTTCGAAGACCCTTTCCGCTCAATAAATTTGTAAAAAGGTTCATAGAGCGCACCGCCTGCTGCACCTGTCGAGCGGAAATGTCCGGGAAAAAGGCGGAAATAACGCTTGCATCTTTGGGAGAGCAAATAAGCTTTGTGCTTCCCCCGTCTTGTTCCATCAGATAACGGTCAAATTCCTTCTCAATCCCCGCGTGGGTCAGCGCAGAGACAGAAAGCTTTTTTTCCACATAGCCGTGACAACTCAAATCCAATACATAATGGCAAAGAAAGCCGGCGAGGTAAGAGAGCGCGGCTGCTTTGTCGGGACTTGTCTTTAGAATGTCCCGAGTGGGCAAGAAAAATTCTTTTGCCGATGCATCGTGCATTACATAGCCTGTTTTGTTTACCGGACAACTGTGCAGAGGCTGATAAAAAAATAGAATATCCGGCCCCTGCAAGCCGATTTCAAAAAGTGTGGGATGCGCGGCAACCGCATCTGCAAATTGCTTCGGTAAGTGAGCAATGGCCTTACGGCCAAAGCACAAATGTGTATAATCAGATGGCATAAAAAACCTCGATTCATTTTATTTAAAATTAGTATAACTTTCGAGGCGCAGTTCTGTCCACCGATTTTCGCGAAATGATTGAAATTTTATTTCTTTCGTGCTAGAATGTTACAGGTTATTGTAGAATCTAAGGGGAAAGAAGGGTTTAAAAATGAGCGATAACAAACAGAAATCCGGCGGATGGCGTACAAATAAGTGGGTTCGCGCGGCGATTCCGGCACTGCTTTTGCATTGTAGTATCGGTACGGTGTACTGCTGGTCAATCTTTAGTCAAGAGATTGCAGATTATATTGGATTTTCAAAAGGAGCAACTGAGTGGGCATTTAGCTTTGCGATTTTCTTCTTGGGAATGTCAGCGGCTTTCTTGGGAAATGTCGTAGAAAAGGATATTCACAAGTCTTCCTTGATTGCGGCGATTTGTTTTGCAGTCGGTATGGCGGGTACGGGAGCATTTATCTATTACGGCGGCTTACATAAAGGAAGTATTGTGGCTTTGCTTGGTATTTATTTGTGCTATGGTTTGATTATGGGTATCGGTCTCGGTACGGGATATTTGTCTCCGGTAAAGACATTGATGCTTTGGTTTGCGGATCGAAAAGGTTTGGCGACGGGTCTTGCAGTAGCAGGCTTTGGTGCGGCAAAGGCAATTGCAAGTCCGATTATGCAGGCAATGCTGGAAGGACTCGGCGAGGGCGGCATCTATAAGATGTTCCTGATTTTGGCTTGCGTGTATTTCGTAATGATGTTTGTCGGACATTTATTATTGAAGAAGCCGGATGATTGGCATGAGCCACAGTCTAATGAAGAGAAGCAGAGCATCTTAGCGGTAATTAAGACGAAGCCGATTACGAATTATGTTGGAATCTGGTTGATGTTCTATATCAATATCACCTGTGGTCTTGCTTTGATTTCACAGGAAAAGATGATTGTGAAGTGTCTTGGACTTGCGGCGATGGTTGGAGTTGTCTCAACAGTTTCCGCAATCTTCAATGCAGGCGGACGTCTCGGACTTTCGGCTCTTGGCGACAAGATGAAGGACAGAAATACCATTTATAAGATTATTTTCATTGGCTCGATTGTTGCGACTGCACTGGTTATCTTGACCGGCGGTATCAAGAATGGTGCCGGAAATACAGTGTTGACAGCATTGGTGTTGATTTTGATTATGGTTGTCAATGCAGGCTATGGCGGTGGATTCTCGAATGTACCGACCTTGCTTTCAGACCAGTATGGTATGGGAAGTATCAGTGCTTTGCATGGAATTACACTTTCTGCATGGGCGTTTGCAGGGCTTACCGGCAATCAGCTCGCGAACTGGATTGTGAATCATTTTGGTGAAACTGTAGAGGTGGATGGCAATTTGGTAAATCCGGTAGGATATCAGACGGTATTGCTTGTAACCATCGTGTTATATGTGATTGCATTTATCTTGAGTATGGTGTTTGTAAGACCAGCGACAAAAGAAGAAAATTAAGGACAAAAAGAGTTGCTCTGCAACTCTTTTTTGTGTATAATAGATTAGATGTAATTATAAGATAGGAGGAATGAGATATGTCAAAGAGAACAGACATTCATAAAGTACTCATTATTGGTTCAGGCCCTATTATTATTGGACAGGCTTGTGAATTTGACTATTCAGGTACACAGGCGTGTAAGGCATTGAAAAGTTTAGGTTATGAGATTGTGTTAGTGAACTCCAATCCGGCTACGATTATGACGGATCCGGAGACGGCTGACGTTACGTATATTGAGCCACTGAACGTGGAACGCCTTGAGCAAATCATCGCGAAGGAGAGACCAGATGCATTACTTCCGAATTTAGGAGGACAGTCAGGTCTTAATTTATGTTCAGAGCTTGCAGAGGCAGGCGTGCTTGAGAAGTACAATGTACAGGTTATCGGTGTGCAGGTAGATGCGATTGAGCGTGGTGAAGACCGTATTGAGTTTAAGCATACGATGGACAGTCTTGGCATTGAGATGGCAAGAAGTGAGGTTGCTTACTCGGTAGACGAAGCGCTTGCAATTGCGGATAAGCTTGGGTATCCGGTGGTACTTCGTCCGGCTTATACGATGGGCGGAGCAGGCGGCGGCCTTGTATATAATATAGAGGAATTAAAGACAGTCTGTGCAAGAGGATTACAAGCCAGCTTGGTAGGACAGGTATTGGTTGAGGAGTCTATCTTGGGCTGGGAAGAGTTAGAGTTAGAGGTTGTGCGTGATGCAGAAGGGAATATGATTACCGTATGCTTCATTGAGAACATTGACCCGCTTGGAGTTCATACAGGAGACTCCTTCTGTTCGGCTCCGATGCTTACCATTTCTGAGGAAGTACAGAAGCGTTTGCAGGAGAAATCTTACAAGATTGTAGATTCTGTGCAGGTAATCGGTGGATGTAACGTACAGTGGGCACACGACCCGAAGACGGACAGAGATATTATTATCGAGATTAACCCGAGAACATCCCGTTCATCGGCACTTGCTTCAAAGGCAACCGGTTTCCCGATTGCTTTGGTTTCTGCAATGCTTGCAACCGGAATGAACCTGAGAGATATTCCATGTGGAAAGCACGGCACCTTAGACAAGTATGTTCCGGGCGGCGATTATGTGGTAATCAAGTTTGCTCGTTGGGCATTTGAGAAGTTCAAAGGTGTGCAGGACAAGCTTGGCACCCAGATGCGCGCTGTCGGTGAGGTTATGAGTATTGGTAAGACCTACAAAGAGGCCTTCCAGAAGGCAATCCGCAGTTTGGAGACAGGGCGTTACGGACTTGGACATGCAAAGGATTTTGATACAAAGACAAAAGAAGAGTTATTAAAGATGCTCATCACGCCTTCTAGTGAACGTCACTTCATCATGTATGAAGCACTTCGCAAGGGCGCGACAGTAGAAGAACTTCACGAGATTACGAAGGTAAAAGCTTGGTTCATTGAGCAGATGAAGGAGCTTGTGGAAGAGGAAGAGGCTTTAGCAGCAAACAAAGGCGCATTGCCTTCTGACGAGGCGTTGATTTCTGCAAAGAAGAATGGGTTCTCTGATAAATATCTTGGACAGATTTTAGATGTAACAGAAGCGGAAGTGAGAGAAAAGAGACTTGCACTTGGTATGGAAGAGGCTTGGGAGCCGGTACATGTAAGTGGTACACAGGACAAGGCTTACTATTACTCAACCTACAATGCAGAGGATAAGAACCCAATCACAACAGACAGACCGAAGGTTATGATCTTGGGTGGAGGTCCGAATCGTATCGGACAGGGTATTGAATTTGACTATTGTTGTGTGCATGCTTCTTTGGCGTTGAAAAAGTTAGGATTTGAGACGATTATTGTCAACTGTAATCCGGAGACAGTTTCGACAGATTACGATACATCGGATAAGCTTTACTTCGAGCCGCTGACAATGGAAGATGTACTCAGCATTTATCGCAAGGAAAAGCCGGTTGGGGTCATTGCGCAGTTCGGTGGACAGACACCGCTTAACATCGCAGGTGATTTGGAGAAGAACGGCGTGAAGATTCTTGGAACACCTCCGGCAGTTATCGACCTTGCAGAGGACAGAGATTTGTTCCGTGCGATGATGGATAAGCTTGAGATTCCGATGCCGGAATCGGGAATGGCTGTCAATGTAGAGGAAGCGCTTGAGATCGCTGAAAAGATTGGTTATCCGGTTATGGTACGTCCTTCTTACGTTCTTGGCGGACGTGGTATGGAAGTCGTTTATGACCCGGAGAACCTGACAAAATATATGAATGCGGCTGTTGGTGTTACACCTGACAGACCGATTTTGATTGACCGTTTCTTAAATCATGCATTAGAGTGTGAAGCGGACGCAATCAGTGACGGAACACATGCATTTGTTCCGGCGGTTATGGAGCACATCGAGCTTGCGGGAGTGCACTCGGGTGACTCGGCATGTATCATTCCTTCAAGACACATTTCGGAAGAGAATGTGAAGACGATTAAGGAATACACTAGAAAGATTGCAGAAGAGATGGGCGTTAAGGGCTTGATGAATATGCAGTACGCAATTGAGAATGACAGAGTCTATGTACTCGAAGCGAACCCACGTGCATCACGTACTGTACCGCTTGTTTCAAAGGTGTGCGGTATTCGTATGGTGCCACTTGCAATTGACATCGTAACCTCTGAATTGACAGGAAGACCATCTCCGGTTGCAGATTTGAAGGAGAAAGATATCCCGTTCTATGGCGTGAAGGAAGCGGTATTCCCATTCAATATGTTCCAGGAGGTTGACCCGATTCTCGGACCTGAGATGCGTTCAACCGGTGAAGTTCTTGGATTGTCGAAATTCTACGGAGAGGCGTTCTTCAAGGCTCAGGAGGCAACCAAGACAGAGCTGCCGCTTAGCGGAACTGTGCTTATCTCTGTAAGTGATAAGGATAAAGAAGAAGCAATCGAAGTTGCGAAGGATTTTGTGGAAGTAGGATTCAAGATTCTTGCGACAAGGGGAACAGGAAAAGCATTGGAGGAGGCTGGAATTCCGGTAGAGTATGTTCACAAGCTGAATGAAGGAAGACCTGATATTTCTGACCTGATTACAAATGGAAAGATTGACCTCATTATCAATACGCCGATTGGTGCTACAGGTGCAACGGATGACAGTTACCTGCGTAAGGCGGCAATTAAGAAGAAAGTTCCTTATATGACAACGATGGCAGCAGCGAAGGCAACCGCAAGCGGTATGCAGTCGATGAACAAGCCGGGTTGTGGAGATGTAAAGTCGTTGCAAGAATTGCACGCGATGATTAAGGATAAATAAAAAAAGTTTAAAAAAGAAGTTTTGTAGCATAACTACAAAACTTCTTTTTTGTCGCACACCTATCGGCAAAAAACAAATTAAAATAAAAGGAATAGATATTGAAATATTGCCGATAATATAGTATGATATACCTATATCTGTTGGAGGTATGTATATGAATTATATTGGAGTTGCGGAAACGGCAAAAAAGTGGAATATTTCTGAGCGAAGTGTACGAAATTATTGTGCGCTTGGGAGGGTAGAAGGTGCTTATCTAGTCGGTAAGACTTGGAACATTCCAAGTGATGCTATGAAGCCGGAGCGTTCCAATAAAAAGTCAGATTGGGCACAGACATTATTGGGCATTTTAAAAGAGGAAAAAGACAGGAAATATTCTGGTGGAATTTATCACAAAACACAGATTGATTTGACATACAATTCAAATCATATAGAAGGAAGTCGATTAACATATGAGCAGACACGATATATTTTTGAGACAAATACAATCGGAGTTGAAGCTGGTGTTTTGAATGTAGATGATGTGATAGAGGCGGCAAATCATTTTCGCTGTATTGATAGGATTATTGACAGTGCAAAAATATTGCTGACAGAGAAGTTTATTAAGGAATTACATTTCATTTTGAAAACCGGAACCAGTGACTCGAGATTGGATTGGTTTGTGGTTGGTGATTATAAAAAGAGACCCAACGAGGTCGGAGGAATGGAGACTGTATTGCCGGAAGAAGTGAGCAAGGAAATGCACACATTATTGAAGGGGTATAATAAGAAGGACGATAAGACACTAGAGGATATTTTAGATTTTCATGTGCAATTTGAGAGAATTCATCCGTTCCAAGATGGAAATGGCCGTGTAGGAAGACTGATTATGTTTAAGGAGTGTTTAAAGTATAACATTGTTCCATTTATTATTAGTGACGATTTGAAGCTGTATTATTATCGAGGTCTGAAGGAATGGGACAAAGAAAAGGGCTATTTGACAGATACTTGCCTGACTGCACAGGATAGGTATAAGGCGTTTTTGGATTATTTTAGGATTGGTTATTGAGTTTTGAAAAATGTGAAGATAGAGGCAAAGATAATAGGGGAAATGTGTTTAAGTATGAAAGGTATATCTTGTAAAAAGTTTTTTGGACTGTTTGTGCTAATACTTCTGCTTTGCTGTGGGTGTAGTAAGGTTAAAGAGTCATACAATGTTGTAGCAGAAGAATACACTTGGGCTGAAGAGGATATGGATATAGAAGTATCTTATCCGCAAATAAAAAGTGGCACTTTTAATGTTGATGTTGTAAATCAAATGATAAAAGATGTTGCGGTGAAGGGATATAATGAACCGTATGAGTTTGAGCGAATAGGCTTAACTGTGTCTGTGGATTATGAGATTATTTATCAGACGGAAAATATTTTCAGTGTTATGTTTCAGGGAGTTGCAAATGTAAAAGGGGCTGCGCATCCAACCAATTTATGTTATGCCGTTACGGTGGACTTGAAAGAGCAAACAGTATTAGGTATGAATTCTTTTTGGAACGAGCAAAAGGATATTTTTCGACAAATAGAGGAGGGGGGATACGCTGTTGTTCAAGGTGGCATGCAAACATTTTCCAAAGATAAAATTAGCGAAAAAGTAGCAGAAGTATACGAAAGACAACTGACCGACAACATTTACATAGATGAAGAGGCTGTATATCTGATTGTAACGGATTTGCCATATGCAATGGGAAGTTACTCTGTTTTGCGTTTTGAAAATTAGTTCTTAATGTCTTCGCCTAAAAATCTTATATTGATGTTTGTGTAAAGCAGTGTATACAATTATGCCCAGTAAACCACAAGAAATCAATTCTCCTACACCAATGGTCAGCATAAAATATGCAATCGGGAGATTGAGTCCGTAGGCGTAGCGAAGTACAAAGGGCATAAGCAGTGTATTTGCAAAAATAGGCGGAAGCGGAGCAAGGTATTTGCTCTGCTTTCTTAATGCATATGTAAATATTGCGCCGAGCAGGGTCGCAAGGCTGCCGAAGATGGTGTCCGGCAAGATTGCACCGCCCAGTAAATTCCCAATTAGGCATCCAATAAAAAGACCCGGAATTGCGGCTGGGGTAAAAACGGGTAGGATGGTGAGTGCTTCAGCAATCCGCACCTGCAAATCGCCAAAGGAAAATGGTTGAAATACGATGGTTAGCACTACATATAGAGCGGCAATCATCGCAGCTTGTGTTAAAAATAAGATTTTCTGATTTTTCATAGATAAAAAAGCTCCTTTAGTTTTGTTTAACGTGAGGAAGGTTTCGAACTCACGAGAGGAAGTATAGCACAAAAATAAGGACAAAACAAGAAAAATAGGCATTTCAAGATTGCGACAAAGCAAAAAATGGTATATACTATACAGATAGTGTAAAGGAGTGAGAGATATGGACTTAATTACAATTAAAGAACTATATAAAAATCGTGAGGAATATTTTAATAAGGAAGTGACCGTAGGCGGTTGGATTCGAAGCATTCGTGATTCGAAGACCTTTGGATTTATCGTTGTGAACGACGGTTCTTATTTTGAGACCTTGCAGGTGGTTTACAATGACGCGATGGAGAATTTTGCGGAGATTTCAAAGTTGAATGTTGGAGCAGCGATTGTTGTGACAGGTACATTGGTTGCGACACCGGATGCAAAGCAGCCGTTTGAGATTCAGGCGACAGAGCTTGCAGTAGAGGGTGTATCTGCACCGGATTATCCGTTGCAGAAGAAGCGCCACAGTTTTGAGTATTTGCGTACGATTGCACACTTGCGTCCGAGAACCAATACCTTCCAGGCTGTGTTCCGTGTACGTTCGTTGGCAGCTTATGCGATTCATAAGTTCTTCCAAGACAGAGGCTTTGTGTATGTGAACACACCATTGATTACCGGAAGCGACTGTGAGGGTGCAGGTGAGATGTTCCGCGTAACAACTTTGGATATGGAGAATCTTCCGAAGAATGAGGACGGAAGTGTGGATTACAGCAAGGACTTTTTTAACAAGGAGACGAGCCTTACCGTAAGTGGTCAGCTCAATGGCGAGACTTATGCGCAGGCATTCCGCAGTATTTATACATTTGGGCCAACTTTCCGTGCAGAGAATTCGAATACAACCCGACATGCGGCAGAGTTCTGGATGATTGAACCGGAGATTGCCTTTGCGGATTTGGAAGACAATATGAATCTTGCAGAGTCGATGCTGAAATATGTCATTAACTATGTATTAGAGAATGCGCCGGAAGAGATGAACTTCTTTAATTCTTTTGTAGATAAAGGGCTGTTGGAGCGCTTGGATAATGTAGCGAACTCTGATTTTGCGCGTGTGACTTACACAGAAGCAATTGAAATCTTAGAAAAGAACAATGACAATTTTGATTATAAAGTTTCGTGGGGTTGTGACTTGCAGACGGAGCACGAGCGTTATCTGACCGAGCAGGTTTACAAGCGTCCGGTATTTGTGACCGATTATCCGAAGGATATCAAGGCTTTCTATATGAAGATGAACCCAGACAACAAGACGGTTGCAGCAGTGGACTGTCTCGTGCCGGGCATCGGAGAAATCATCGGTGGAAGCCAGAGAGAGGATGATTATGAGAAGCTGCTTGCTCGTATGCAAGAGATGAATCTGAATCCTGAGGATTATGGTTTCTATCTGGATTTAAGAAAATATGGTTCTACCAGACATGCAGGTTTCGGACTTGGATTTGAGCGTTGCGTGATGTACCTGACCGGTATGTCGAACATTCGCGATGTCATTCCATTCCCAAGAACGGTGAACAACTGCGAATTATAGAAGGTGTTGGGCGTGGGAAAAGTATTTTCCACGCCTTTTTCTTAATTAAAAGAGGAGATGTTGTGTATGAAGTTTATTCATGTAGGAGATGTGCACTTGGGTTCGGAGACGGATTGGACGAGCTTTGACCGCAAACGAGAGGTTTGGGACACATTTGAATCTGTCATTGCTGTGTGCGAGGAGAAGCAGGTGGACTTGCTTTTGTTATCCGGAGACTTGTTTCACAGACAACCATTAGTAGGTGAATTAAAGGAAGTGAACCAGCTTTTTGCAAAGCTTTCGCACACAAAGGTTGTCTTCATAGCAGGAAATCATGATTATGTAAAGTCAAATTCTTACTATCGTAGCTTTGCTTGGAGTGAGAATGTGTATCCGCTTTTAGATACACAGATGGATTGTGCCGAGTTTCCTGAGCTCGCGACGAATGTGTATGGGTTTAGCTATCACCAGAGGGAGCTTGCAGAGCCTTTATATGATACGGCATATGCCCCGCGAAAGGCACGATACGAGATTTTGCTGGCACATGGCGGAGATGAGAAACACATTCCTGTGAAAAAGGAGGTGCTTGCGGAGCTTGGCTATGATTACATTGCGATGGGGCATATTCACAAGCCACAGGTGGTGTTGGAGAACAAGGCAATTTATGCGGGCATTCTGGAACCGACAGACAAGAATGATATCGGCAAGCATGGGTATGTGTATGGTGAGAT
Organism: Faecalimonas sp.; assembly: GCA_036311625.1. Taxonomy (GTDB): domain Bacteria; phylum Bacillota; class Clostridia; order Lachnospirales; family Lachnospiraceae; genus Faecalimonas. The sequence goes on along the minus strand of JAXJPN010000036.1, from coordinate 27,005 downwards.
TTGCGAGCAGGGCGTAAAGACAGAGTTTGTTCCTTGTGCGAGCCGAGAGTTTGTGCATGCGGTGGTGCAAGTAGAAGAGCATACGACGGGAACGGCATTGAAAGAGCAGCTTCGGACATATATTCAAGAAACCGGTATGCAGCATATGTACAAATTTATCTTGCAGGGGAAGCGAGATGCAGATATTCAATTTGATTTGGAAAGTCTGAAGACTTGCGGCACGATATTTGAGCTGCTGGATGAGACGCAGCCGGCATATGATTTTGAAAAGCTATTGGAGGCGAACGAAGGAAATTTGCTGGGTAAATACATTGAAAGTCTCAAGGATTTTGATGTGGAGAGTATCGAGTATGAAGCACTGTGCTTGGGCGTGCAGGCATTGATGGAAGCAAAGAGGGGATAGTATGAAGATTACAGAAGTTTATCTGAAGAACTTTGGAAAATTTCACGAGGAAAGAATTTCATTTCACGATGGAATCAATTTGTTTTACGGAGAGAATGAGTCCGGGAAGACCACGATACATACCTTTATCAAATGCATGCTCTTTGGATTGGAACGCGGGCGCGGGCGTGCGGCTGTTGGAGATACCTTTACGCTGTATGAGCCTTGGGAGAATCCCAATCATTATGCAGGTATGCTTCGCTTTGAGAGCGGTGGCAAGCATTTTTGCCTGAGTAGAAGTTTTGACAAGTATGGGAAGAGTGCAAGCCTGATTTGCGAGGATGACGGGGAAGAATTTTCGCTGGAGCAGGGAGATTTGGAACTCATTTTGCCGGGAATTACAGCGGCAAATTATGAGAATACCATTGCGGTTGGACAGATGAAGGTGGAGACGAACCAGAGTCTGGCACAGGAATTGCAGAATTACGCGACGAATTATTATGCGACGGGCAATGGAGATATGAATCTGGTAGGCGCGCAGGAGTTGCTTGCAAAGCAAAAGAAGGAAGTCGAAAAGGAGATTCGCAATCTGGAGCAGGAAAGGCAACAGAAGCGCCGCGACATCGCACGTGATTTGGAAAGCATCGGACGAGATGTCTCTGCGCTGGACGAGAGAATACAAGAACTGAATCGGCAAATCGAAGAGGAACACTCTTGGGAAAGAGAGGTTGTAGAAGTAGCTAGGGAAGAGGATGCAAAAAAGAGTCGTGCCGGTATACGAGCAGGTGAGTGGCTCTTGATACTCTTGGGAATGCTTGCAGCGTATTTATTTTTGCCGGCAGCTTGGAAGTATATTTTTCCGTGTGCATTGCTTGCAATAGAAGGAATTCTGATTTGTTATCGTAAAAGAAAAGCAGTGCAGCAGCGACAGGAGCCGATGGAATCTGAAGAAAGCTTATCGAAGCTATCCTTACAAAAGGAGATTCTGGAAGAGGAGTGGAAGGAAAAGCAGGTGCGCTACGAGAATACGCGTGAGGCTTTCGAGGAGCTAGATGAGAAGGATGCAGTCTACAAGCAAAAGGAGAAAAAGAGAGAAGCTTTGGAATTTGCGATGCAGCAGCTTACTGTTTTGGCAAAGGAGACAAATCAAGAAATAGGGAATCGTCTGAATGAAAGAGTTTCGCAGATTGTAAAGGAAATCACAGGCGGAAAATACGAACTTCTTCGTGTAGACAGTGATTTGAAAATCAGCTTATATGCAGATGGGCGAAAGCTTGCGTTGGAGCAGGTGAGTCGTGGAACAATCGAGCAGATTTACTTTGCGCTTCGTATGGCGGCAAGTGAGCTTCTGCACGAGGAAGAGTATCCGATTATTTTGGATGATACGTTCGTATTCTATGATGAAATTCGTTTGGCAAATACCCTGCGCTGGTTGCAGGAAAATAAAAAACAGGTACTTTTGTTTACCTGCCAAAAGCGAGAAGGAGAAGTGCTGAAAGAGCTTTTGGTCTAGAGAATAAAGAAAACACGTAAGCCTTAAAACTTACGTGTTTTTTATTAGAACTAATCTTCAATTCGTTCTCCGGCATTGTAACGCTTTACAATCTCTTGAATACGTCTGCTCGGGTCCAAGATGCTGCTGATAGAGCCATCGTGGTTCAAGGTATCAATAATAAGGGCAATATATTTGCTCAAATCGCAGTTGATATACCAAGATCTTGCCAGAAGTTCCGGTGTCTGGTAAATCAAGTTCGTGGTTAGAACACCTTCAAGAATACCTTCTTCGTGAGCTTGGTCGAACTTTTCTAATCCGTTTGTAAAGAGGCCAAAGGTCGAAGCGGCAAAGATGCGGTTCGCCTTTCTTGCCTTCAGTTGCTTTGCAACATCCAGCATACTGTCTCCGGAAGAAATCATATCGTCGATAATCACAACATCTTTTCCCTCTACCGAAGAACCAAGAAACTCATGTGCAACAATCGGGTTGCGGCCATCTACGATGCGTGTATAGTCACGGCGCTTGTAGAACATACCCATATCCAAGCCCAGTACGTTTGCAAAGTAAATCGCACGCTCGGTAGCACCTTCGTCCGGGCTGATTGCCATCATATGATCGCTGTCAAGCTTCAAATCATCGTATTTACTTAACAGACCTTTGATAAATTGATAGGTTGGTCGAATGGTCTCAAATCCGTTCAGAGGAATGGCGTTCTGTACACGCGGGTCGTGTGCATCAAAGGTAATGATGTTGTCAACGCCCATGCGAACCAATTCTTGTAATGCGAGAGCACAGTCCAAAGACTCACGAGAGCTTCTCTTGTGCTGACGGCTTTCGTACAGGAATGGCATAATCACATTGATACGTCTTGCCTTTCCTCCAATCGCAGCGATGATTCGCTTTACATTCTGATAGTGGTCGTCCGGCGACATATGGTTCACCTTGCCGGATAACTTATAAGTGAGACTGTAGTTGCAGACATCTACCATAATATAAACATCTTTACCTCTCACCGATTCATTGATAATCCCTTTTGCTTCGCCGGAACCAAAACGCGGCACCTTTGCGTCAATGATGTAGCTGTCCTTCAAATAATCTACAAATACGCCATTATTTTCAAGGTGTTCAGCATTCTCCTTTCGCCAGCTTACAAGATAGTCATCTACCTTCTTTCCTAATTCTTGGCAACCGTCAACCGGAATAAATCCAAGAGGCCCTACAGGTATTGTCTCTAAAGTACGTTCAGTGCGGTGTTGCATTACATGTCCTCCCTGTTCATTAGTTTTTTCTTGATACGAATGTCGTCACCGGTCAGCTTCAACATCGTGTAATTGCTCGTAATACGAGAGAATGTTCTCTCTGAATAAATCTCCACCAGAGCTTCCAGTGAAAGGTTCGTTGAAATAATTGTCGACTTTTCACGGAGTATACGCTCATTCAAATAAAAGAAGAACTGAGCAACCGTGAAGGAGTTCGGGGATTCTGTTCCCAAATCATCGATAATTAACAAATCACAATCGAGAAAGTGCTCCGCCATCAGCTCCGCAGTGTCATCTTTCTCAAATTTCCCCTTTGCGAGTGTATCAAAAAATGTCTGCGCTGTAAAGTATACAACTGAAAAAGTTTTGTCCATCAGCGCTTTCGCAATGCAGTTCGATAAAAAAGTCTTGCCAACACCGGTATCGCCATAAAGAAATAAGTTCTGGAAGTCCGTTGAGAAGCTGTCCACAAAATTCTGCGCCTTGCGGTATGCAGCTTGCATCGTGGCAAGAGAGGACTGTCCTGTCAGGGGGTCTATGTAGTTGTCCGAATAGTAATCAAAAGAGAAAGTATCGAAATTCTCTTTTGTAAGTATGTGTCTTAAATTGGATTGTGCATAGAGTAAATCTACAGCCGCCTTGCGAAAACAATGGCACTTTTGATTGCCGATGTAGCCGGTATCTTTGCAGTCCACACAAGTATATACCGCATCAAGATAGTCTGCCGGGAAGCCGGCTGAAGCAAGAAGAGCCACTTTTTTGGAAAGGAGCTGCGAGGTCTCTGTTCGCAAAGCTTCAAGCGCAGAGCTGTCCCCTTCTAAAAGCTTTCGCGCTTGGCTGACACTAAGCGCGGAAATTGTATCGTGAATCTCCTTGAGCTCCGGGATTCGGGCATACAGTTCGCGCCGACGTTCCTCTAAAACATAGCGGTTCTGCAATTGTCTTTGTTCATAGCTACGAAGAATCGTATCGTATTGTGAGTTGTTTAAAGCCACGATGATCTCCTTTAATTACCTGTGTTTAAAAGTTGTTGCTCCAAAGAATGAATATCGTAGGAGCGTCCTTCAAAATTATTAAAACGCTTCGCAGAAGCGGCTGGCTTTGCAGCTACGCGCTTTTGGCTTGTCCGCTCCTGTTGATGCGCAGAGTCCAGACGAGAAATATCGGCAAGATGATGCACATCTTTTGCAAACCAATTCTTCAAAATCGAATCGGTGTATTTAAAGTCTGCTTTGGCCGTATTGGCAATCGTGCGATTGCATGCCTCCAAAATAATATCTAAGCTAAAACCATATTCGTCGGTCCACTTGCGAATATAATTGGTCTCAACAGCAGCAGGATTGCGCCCTGAAATGCCGAACGCCTTAAGAACGGCGAAGCAATTCTTGCTGTACAGTGAAGAACGAAGCTTGGCATCTTCAACGGTTGCAATCTTCGCGTCTGCCCAAGCCAGTGCAACGGCTTCAATATAGCGCATACTTTTATGTCCGCTGTCCACGCAGGATTCCACCAAGTATTCAATCAAATCAGATGAAAAACCTAAGCTGTCATAAAAGTAATTGATCTTTTCATAGTCATTCGAGGACAGGGTCTTTCCTATGTACTGTGCAATTACAAAATAGAGCTGCTTTAGCTCGGCGCGCGACTTTGCATCCCTGTTCGTGGGAGAACTCGACGCCGGCTCCTTTGCCGGAGCAGCGTGTTCGAGTGCTGCTGCGGGTTGCGCTGTCTCTGTAGAAGAATTCACATCTGCACCCATAGACAGACCGCAAATGTTGCCCTCCTCGTTGTACTCAATCTTCAGAAGTCCCACCTTCGACCAGTAGCGGAACGCACGTTGAATATCTTTCTCTGTGCAGTCCAGACAGTCTGCCAGAGTTGAAACGCGCAGAGTCGTATCTTCTGTATTCAAAAGACGCAAAAGCAAGAGGTATACCTTCACGTATTCCCCATTCGCCTTCGCCATATAGTTGTCAATAAAATCGTTTCCCACTGTTGTGGTATCTCTCTGAAACCGATTTCTCAGTATTAAAGCACTCATTGTATCTTACCGCCTCTTAAACCATTCGTAGGGGTATTATAGCATTAGAAGAGGGACAAGAAAAAGCACTTTCAAGTGGATATCTCCACTTTTTTGTGGATAAAAATCTATGTGGATAATGTGGAAACTGTGGATAACTTTTATGCTAAGAGCATTTCACCAATGTTTACAACGTCTCCGGCCCCCATAGTTATCAACAAGTCCTTGTGGACAACTTTTTCCAATATAAAAGTCTGTATTTCTTCAAAGCTTGACAAATAGTACGCGTCACTTCCGAGTTTACAGAGTTCGTCTGCAAGGTCTTTGGAGCTGATGCCCAAAGTATCGGTCTCCCTCGCGGCGTAGATGTCTGCGAGAATGACATGGTCTGCAAGGGAAAGTGCCTCTGCAAATTCGTGGAAGAATGCCTTCGTTCGCGTATAGGTATGCGGTTGGAACACACACCAAAGCTCTCGGTGCGGATAGTTCTGTGCCGTTGTCAGTGTAGCGCGAATCTCTGTCGGATGGTGTGCGTAGTCATCAATAATCGTAAAGCCGTTGCATTCGCCCTTGTATTGAAAACGGCGCACCGTTCCTGTAAAGGATAAAAGTCCTTTTTTAATCGTCTCTAAAGGAAGTTCCAAAAGCTCTGCGACTGCAATTGCAGAAAGCGCATTCGAAACATTATGGTTTCCCGCTACGGAAAGCTGAATGCGGTCAACATATGCACCATATCTTATCAAATCGAAGGAAGCATTCCCCATCTCATCAAAGGAAATGTTCTCTGCGCGATAGTCTGCGTCCTGTGTCTCAGAATAGGTAAGAATCCGACAGTGCAGTCCATCTGTAATAGAATCCAAAGAAGAAATATTTTTGTTTACAACCAAAGCGCCGTCTTCCGGCAACAAAGCGGCAAACCTGTGGAAGGAGGAACGGATGTCATCGATGTCTTTGAAGAAATCCATATGGTCTTCTTCCACGTTCAAAATCACGCTAATCTTTGGAAGAAAATGCAGAAAGCTGTTCGTATATTCACAGGCTTCTGTCACAAACAGTTCGGAGTTCCCCACGCGGATATTCCCCCCGATAGCTTCTAAGATACCACCAACCGAAATCGTGGGGTCAGTCTCAGCGGCCAACAGAATGTGAGACAAAATCGAAGTTGTCGTTGTCTTCCCATGTGTTCCGGAAATGGCAATCGGTGTCTCGTAGTTTGCCATCAGCTGTCCGAGCAATTCGGCGCGGGAAAGCATCGGGAGTCCCTGTCGCTTTGCTTCTGCAAATTCTGGATTGTCTGCATGAATCGCAGCGGTATATACAACGACATCAATGCCATCTATGATATTGTCTGCTTTCTGTGGGTAAAAAATAGAAGCTCCAAGTGCTGTCAAATGCTCTGTGAGAGCCGAAGCTTTGGCGTCGGAGCCGGAAATTGTGAAGTTCTCTTTTAGTAATATCTCGGCAAGACCACTCATACTGATTCCGCCAATGCCGATAAAATGTACGTGAATTGGTTTGTTAAAATCGATTGTATACATAAAAGCACGCCCTTCTGTCATATTTAGCAATCTCTCTTTATATATTATATACAGATACCGAGAAAAAACCAAGTAGTTTGTTTTGTTGTAAAATAACAAAAAGCATTTTGTTATTGGAAATATTTTGTAAAATCTGTTCACGAACTGGGTTCTTTATGGTATAATATATATATTTAAATAGGAAGAAGGGATGACGACATGAAAAAGAAGGAAATGATTGCGATGCTTTTAGCAGGTGGACAAGGCAGCAGACTCGGTGTCCTCACGTCTAAGGTCGCAAAACCAGCCGTTGCATTTGGCGGCAAATACCGCATTATCGACTTCCCGCTTAGCAACTGTATTAACTCAGGAGTGGACACGGTGGGTGTTCTGACACAGTACCAGCCGCTCCGCCTGAATGCACACATTGGCATTGGAATTCCTTGGGATTTGGATCGCAGTTTTGGAGGGGTGACGGTTCTGCCACCTTACGAAAAGAGTGCGAATAGTGAATGGTACACCGGTACGGCGAATGCGATTTACCAGAATCTCGAATATATGGAAAGTTTTGATCCAGATTATGTGTTGATTTTATCAGGGGATCACATCTATAAGATGGATTACGAGAAGATGCTGGATTTCCATAAGGAGCAGCAGGCGGATGTTACGATTGCCGCGATGCCGGTTCCGATGGAGGAGGCAAAGCGATTTGGAATTGTAGTCGCAGATGAGAAAAAACAGATTACCGCATTCGAAGAGAAGCCGGAGCATCCGCGAAGTAATTTGGCGTCGATGGGAATCTACATATTTAGTTGGCAGGTCTTGCGGGATGCATTGATTCAGAAGCGGGACGAGCCGGGTTGTGATTTTGGAAAGCATGTCATTCCATATTGCTTTGAGCAGGGCAAGAAGATGTCTGTCTATGAGTTTAACGGATATTGGAAGGATGTCGGGACTTTGCAGTCCTACTGGGAAGCCAATATGGGACTGGTAGACATCGTACCGGAGTTCAATCTCTATGAGGAATACTGGAAGATTTATACCGAGACAAGAAGCCTTCCGGCACAGTATCTCGCAGAAGGAGCCAAAGTGGAGCGCAGCATTGTCTGCAATGGCAGTGAGATTTGTGGAGAGGTTTACAACTCTGTATTAGGTGCTGGTGTTATCGTCGGCAAGGGTACGGTGATTCGCGATTCGATTATTATGCAGGATGTGCAGATTGGTGAGGGTTGCGTCATTGAGAAAGCGATTTTGGCTGAGAATGTAAAGGTTGGAGATGGTGTGAGAATCGGAGTTGGAGAAGAGGTGCCGAACCAGTCGAGACCTGACATTTATTCTTTTGGATTGGTAACTGTCGGAGAGAATTCGGTAATCCCGTCTCATGTACAGATTGGGAAGAACATAGCAATCAGTGGAGTGACAGTTTCGGAGGATTATGAGAACGGCGTCTTGGCAAGTGGCGCAACTTTGATAAAGGCAGGTGATCAGGAATGAAAGCAGTCGGAATTATTCTAGCAGGCGGAAGCAGCAACAAGATGAAGGAATTGACGAGAAAGCGTGCGGCGGCTGCGATGCCGGTTGCCGGAAGTTATCGGGCCATTGATTTTGCTTTGAGTAATATGTCGAATGCGAATATTCCCAAAGTGGCAGTCCTGACCCAGTATAATGCACGCTCATTGAATGAGCATTTGAATTCTGCAAAGTGGTGGGATTTCGGACGAAAGCAAGGCGGTTTGTATTTGTTTACACCGACGATTACGGCGGATAACAGTTTTTGGTTTCGGGGTACGGCAGATGCCATTTATCAGAATCTGGATTTTCTAAAAAAGTGCCATGAGCCATATGTGGTGATTACTTCGGGCGATGCCATTTACAAGATGGATTACGAGAAGGTGCTGGATTATCATATTGAGAAAAAGGCGGATATTACCGTAGTTTGCAAGGAGCTCAGAGAGGGCGAGGATGCAAGGCGCTTTGGTACGGTGAAGATGAATGAGGATATGCAGATTTTGGAATTCGAGGAGAAGCCGATGATTGCAAAGTCGAACATTATCTCCACCGGCATTTATGTGATTCGCAGAAGACTTCTGATTGATTTGATTGAGGAGAGTGTGGAGGACGAGCGTTACGATTTGGTCAAAGACATTCTTATCCGATACAGACATCTGAAGCGTATTTGCGGATATATGATGGACGACTACTGGAACAACATTACGACAGTAGAGTCTTATTATAAAACAAATATGGATTTCCTAAAGGAAGATGTACGGAGGTATTTCTTCAAGGAAGAACCGGAGATTTATACAAAGGTGAGCGATTTGCCGCCGGCGAAGTATAATCCGGGAGCAGTAGTGAAAAATAGTCTGGTAGCGAGTGGAAGTATTATTAACGGAACAGTGGAGAATTCCATCTTATTTAAGAAGGTGTATGTTGGAAATAACTGTGTGATTAAGAATTCCATTATTCTGAACGACGTCTACTTGGGCGACAATACTTACATCGAGAACTGCATCATTGAAAGTCGTGACACAATACGGGCGAATACGAGACACGTTGGCGAGGACGGCATAAAGGTAGTAATAGAGAAAGGTGAGAGATATGCAGATTACAGATGTACGGGTGCGTAAGGTAGCAAAAGAAGGAAAGTTGAAGGCAGTGGTATCGATTACACTGGACGACGAGTTTGTGGTTCACGATATCAAGGTGATTGAGGGCGAGAAAGGCTTGTTTATTGCAATGCCAAGCAAGAAGACTTTGGATGGAGAGTATCGTGATATCGCGCATCCGATTACTTCTAGTACGAGAGAGCAGATGCAGAACTTGATTTTGCAGAAGTACGAAGAAGCGTTAGAAGACGAAGAAGAAAGTTTATAAAAAGAACAGGGCCGCCCGGAAAAAGGGCGGCTCTCAGATTGTGAGGAAAGATGAAAGTACAGATTGTATTTGAGGACGAGGAGATATTGGTTTGCCATAAGCCGTCTGGTGTTCCGACGCAGACAGCCAAGCTTGGTACGCAGGATTTGGTGAGCCTTTTGAAAAATGAATTGTATCGCAGACAGAAAGAAAAGGGGGAACCGTATCTGGCAGTGATTCACCGCTTAGACCAGCCGGTGGAGGGCTTACTGGTGTTTGCGAAGACAGCGTCTGCGGCAAAGGCGCTGAACGCACAGCTACAGAAAAGCGGCGGTTTCGGAAAGCATTATCAGGCAATCGTCTGTGGAGTGCCCCCGCAGAAAGCGGCTGTGTTGGAAAATTATCTTGTAAAGGATGGGAGAAGCAATACATCCCGTGTCTGTACGTCTACGGAGCCCGGTGGAAAAAAAGCAAAATTATCTTATCGGGTGCTGGAGAGTTTTTGGGAGCGGGAAAAGGAGTACAGTCTTTTGCATATAGAGCTGGACACCGGACGGCATCATCAGATTCGCGTGCAGATGGCGGAGATGGGCTGTCCGATTGTGGGCGACAGAAAGTATGGAAGGCAGGATTCTATAGGGAAATTGGCGCTTTGTGCATACCAATTGGAGTTCTTGCATCCGAAAACGAAAAAATCCCTGTCGTTTACCCTGCCCGGACTTGACAAACGTGAAGTTTTTCAATAAAATTGGGAATGCATTACAATAGGAAGAAGGAGATTAGGTATGAAGCTGAAGAACCTTGTAGGAGATCGTTTTAAAGAGCGTCCGTCGGACTGTGTGATTGACAGTCATGCATTTACCGTTCGCGGGGGCTATATCAAATATGTTGCAAATGGAATTTTCTCTTTGTACCCGCCGATGAAGCGGATTACAAAGAAGATTGAGAATATTATTCGTGAAGAGATGGATGCCATCGATGGGCAGGAGGTATTGTTTCCTGTGGCTCTTCCGGGAAGTCTTTGGGAGGAGTCGGGACGTTTTGAGAGCGTAGGCGAGGAGCTGCTTCGTTTTAAGGACCGTAATGACAGCCAGATGGTGCTGGGGATGACACACGAGGAGGCTGCTGTACATTTGGTGCGCGAGTATGGACAGACTTACACGAAGTATCCGTTTATGATTTATCAGATTCAGACCAAGTTTCGTGACGAGGCGAGACCGCGTGCGGGCTTGATTCGTGTGCGTGAATTTACGATGAAGGATGCCTATTCCTTCCACACCTCACAGGAGGATTTGGAAAGCTATTATCAAGAATGTTATGATGCATATAACCGCATATTCCAGAGAGCCGGTGTGCCGGAGGTTATCGCGGTGCAGTCCGACTCCGGTATGATGGGCGGAAGTGTTTCGCATGAATATATGCTGCTTGCAGATGCAGGTGAGGACTCGATTGTAGTTTGTGAGGAGTGTGGTTACCGCGCGAATATGGAGGCGGCAGAGAACCGCGTTGAGAATGAGGCGGGTCTGCCGATTGCTGAGCTTGAGAAGGTATATACGCCGAACTGTAAGACGATTGAAGAAGTGACAGATTTTCTCGGTACGACGGTGGAGAACTCTTGCAAGGCAGTGATGTACCAGAAGAATATGACGGATGAGTATGTGATTGTATTTGTTCGCGGAGATTATGAGGTTAATGAGACGAAGCTTACCAACTATTTGGGTGAGAAGGTACACCCAGCTGAGGTTACAGAGGAGAGCGGTATCGTTGCCGGCTTTACAGGTCCGTATGATATGAAGGCAGACTGTACGGTGATTTTCGACGCTTCTTTGAAAGGACTGGAGAATTTGGTTTGCGGTGCGAACGAAGTGGATTACCATTACAAAGGCTTGCATATTGCGCGCGATTGTGGCGAGGTTGATTTTGTGGATGTATCGAAGATTCAGACCGGCGGCATTTGCCCGTGCTGTGGTAAGAAGACGATTGAAGTAAAGCGTGGAATTGAGGTTGGTAATATTTTCCAACTTGGAACGAAGTATTCTGCATCGATGAATATGACTTATACAGATGCAGACGGCGAGATGAAGACACCGATTATGGGATGTTATGGAATTGGTGTGGGACGTCTGGCGGCTTCTGTCTGTGAGGCGAGACATGATGAGAACGGACCGATTTGGCCGATTTCCATTGCGCCTTGGGAAGTACATCTTTGCTGTATGCGTGCAGACCAGGAGGAGTGCAAGGCGGCAGCAGATGAGCTGTACCGGAGCTTGATGAATGCAGGTGTAGAGGTTATTTACGATGACCGCGATGTGCGTGCGGGAGCGATGTTTGCGGATGCAGACTTGCTTGGTGTGCCGATTCGTGTTGTTGTAGGACCGAAGAATTTGAAGAATGGGCAGGTAGAGCTTGCAACCCGTGACAAGCGCATTTCCAAGTTGGTGGATTTGGACAAGGCGTTGGAAGAAGTGCAGGCAGTGAAGGCACAGTTGTTTGCAGAAATTAGTGAGAAAGTGACACGATGAGAATTATCCTACCGGAAAAAGTAAATCACATAATTTGCACCCTACAGGCGCATGGCTTTGAGGCCTATGCCGTAGGTGGCTGCGTCCGCGATTCGGTACTCGGAAGAGAGCCGGATGATTGGGACATCACGACCTCTGCGACCCCAGAAGAGACAAAGACGCTGTTTCGCAGGACCTTTGATACAGGGATTGAGCACGGGACGATTACGGTTCTGCTTGACCAAGACGCGTTTGAGGTGACAACCTACCGCGTAGACGGAAAGTATGAGGATAGCAGACATCCGTCGGAGGTGACATTTACGAGAAGCCTCCGTGAGGACTTGCTGCGCCGCGACTTTACCATCAATGCGATGGCGTACAACGATGCAGAGGGTCTGGTGGACATCTTTGGAGGTATGGCGGATTTGCAAAGTAAGACGATTCGTTGTGTGGGTGATGCACGCGCGCGCTTTGGTGAGGATGCTTTGCGTATTTTGCGAGCAGTTCGTTTTGCGGCACAGCTTGGATTTGCGATTGAGGAAGAGACAAGAGAAGGGATTGTGGAGTTGGCACCGACTTTGGAAAAAATCAGTGCCGAGCGTATTCAAGTAGAGCTTGTAAAGATGCTTTGCTCGCCGAATCCGGCGATGCTGCGCACAGCCTATGAGCTAGGAATCACGAAGGTGATATTGCCGGAGTTTGATGCAATGATGGCGACCACGCAGGAGAATCCACACCACTGCTATACAGTCGGTGAGCATACACTAAAGGCATTGGAATTTGTTCCTGCCGATAAGGTGTTGCGGCTTACGATGCTTTTACACGATGTGGCAAAGCCGAAGATGAAGACCATAGATGAGGCAGGTCTTGCACATTTTAAGAAGCATGATGTAGAAGGCACACAGATGGCAAAGACAATATTGCGCAGACTCAAGTTCGACAATGACACCCTTGCAAAGGTGACACGCTTGGTGTTGTATCACGATTACCGTATGGAAGCGACGCCCCGCTTGGTGCGCAGAGCTATGAGCAAAATCGGTAAGGACTTATTTTTAGAATATCTAGAGGTGCGTAAGGCAGATGCACTGGCACAGAGCGATTATCGGCGCGAAGAGAAGATGGAGAATTTGCGTCAGATTCGCAGTTGTTATGAGGAGATTTTGGAGCGCGAGGAGTGCGTATCGTTAAAAGACCTCGCGATAAGCGGCAGCGATTTGATTGCCGATGGTATGGAATCTGGGAAAGAAGTGGGACAGGTCTTAAATGAACTGCTGCTGCGGGTGATAGAGAACCCGGAGCTGAATAAAAAAGAGACGTTGTTGAAGCTTCGCAGGGAGATTTCAGCGAAAAATGAGATGTAGTAAAAGTCAAAACGGGACAGGGCAAACTTCAATTCGGGACGTAGTAAAATTCAATTTTACTACGTCCCGAATTGATTTTGTTTGGCTAATCTCAACAAAAAGCGATAGCGCTTCCACGCCGCATTACTTTCATATATATAGCTGTCAATCAAATCGGGGTCCATCGCACATTGAAAGTTTGTGTATGCGTTGTCCATCTGCAACTTTACGCGGTCAATTTCTTGCAATAATTCGTAGTCTACCGCAGGTTTCTGCGGTCTTTTTTTCAAAAAACCCATCGTGCACCTCCATATGAAAAATCTTTTTTCTTATCAATAGTATAGGCAGAAATAGGCAAGAAAATACCAAGAATTGCATAGGATATTGAAAAAGAAGGTTTTTCAGATTATGATTAAAAAATTTTTCTTCCGCGCAATTATCGGCGTACTTTTCATCCTTTGTATCAATGCAATTCTAACATATTGTGGTTTGTCTCTTTCGGTGGGAATCAATCCGCTTACGGTCTTGACAAGTGGTGTATTGGGGCTTCCGGGAGTCGGTTTGCTGTATGGGATTTTGGCACTGTAAGGAAATTATTGAACTTGCACAAATAAAAAATATTTGGGAAAAGAGACTGGACAAGAAAATTTAAGGTGCTATAATACGACATACAAGTTAGTCGTTCGACAACTTTTTCAAAAATCACAAAAGACAATTTCGAGAAGAAAAACCCAAAACAAAAATTAGAAAAGGACAAGGAGGATTGCATTGAATGAAAAAAATTTAGTCGTGTGCGACAAGGATTTGCGCTATGCAAAGGGACTGGGAGAGAACATTTCCGAGCGGGGCGAATTGGCTGTGCGAGTTCAAATTTGTACATCTCTTGCACAGGCGAGAGAGTTTTTAGGGAATGAAAAGTTACATATTCTCTTGATTGATGAGGCGTTTTCTCTTTCTGAGCGACAGGAATTGTGTGCGGAGCAGACGTTTGTGTTGACGCAGGCAAGGTGCGAGGATTTAGGAGAAGATGAAAAGGAGATTTTAAAGCTTCAGTCCGCAGAACAGATTCTGAATGAGGTGTTTGGACAGTATTATGAGCAGACAAGTACCCGCTTTTTGAAGGACAAGTCAAGACCAAAGCAGAGGATATTGACTGTCTATTCACCGATTCATCGTATTGGAAAGACAAGCTTTGCACTTGCGCTTGGAAAGGAACTGGCAAAGGTGGAGCGGACACTTTATTTGAATCTGGAAGAATATCCAGATGTGGATGAGCGCTTTTTGTGTGCGGAGGGAAAGAATCTGGGAGACCTTTTGTACTATATGAGACAGGAGGAGCAAGACTTAGGAATGCGGCTTTCCACGATAATCAAAAAGGTGGGAGAGATGGATTATGTTCCACCGATTTTGAACAGCATAGATTTGAAAGAAGTTCCCTTTTCGAGTTGGAAGCAGCTTCTTGAGAGAATCTTGGAGGAGGGCGTCTACGAGACCATTGTATTAGATTTGAGTGAAAGCATACAGGGCTTACTGTATCTGCTCAAACTGAGTGAGCGGATTTATATGCCGGTTTTGGAAGACAGGATTTCAGAAAGAAAGCTTTTGCAGTTCGAGCGAAATTTGCAGGCGCACCATCTCACAGAGATTTTAGAAAAGACAAAGCGTTTTGTGGCAGCAGAGGATATGGGAGCATGTGCCCGGCAGTGGATAAAGGAGGAGAGATAGATGTTACTTGCAGAAGAATTGCACGAAAAAGTATTGGAGGAATTGGATTTGTCCTGTGAAGTAGAAGATACGGCATTGATTGAGTTAATCCATCACGTTGTCGAGGAGAGGGGAAAAGAGAGCTATATTCCCTTACAGGAGAAGATGGGTTTAGGGCGGGAATTGTTTAATGCATTTCGCAAACTTGATGTCTTACAGGAGCTTATTGAAGATGAAAGCATTACGGAGATTATGATCAATGGAACGGCGTGTATCTTTATCGAGAGAGAAGGTAGACTTTTACAATTGGACAAGCATTTTTTGTCAAGAAGAAAGTTGGAGGATGTGATTCAGCAGATTGTAGCAGGTGCGAATCGTTTGGTAAATGAGGCTTCACCCATTGTAGATGCGCGTCTGGAGGATGGCTCGCGTGTCAACGTTGTCTTATACCCAATTGCGATAAATGGTCCGGTTGTGACAATTCGAAAGTTTCCTAAGGAAGCGATGACGATGCAGGAGTTGGTGCGGCGTGCGGCTTTGAGTGAAGAGCTGGCTGCATTTCTGGGTAGCTTAATTCGCTCTCGCTACAATGTGTTTGTAAGTGGAGGTACGGGCTCTGGGTAAGACAACATTCTTGGGAGCACTTTCGGACTACATACCAAAGGATGAACGCATCATTACCATTGAGGATTCTGCGGAATTGCGAATCTCGGGCGTGCCGAACTTAGTTCGATTAGAGGCAAGAAATGCAAATGTAGAGGGGACGGGCGAGATTACGATTCGAGATTTGTTAAAGTCGGCACTGCGTATGCGCCCAAGTCGCATTATTGTAGGCGAGGTGCGTGGGGAAGAGGCAGTGGATATGCTACAGAGTCTGAACACCGGACATTGCGGGGCAAGCACAGGGCATGCCAACAGTCCCGAAGATATGCTCAGCCGCCTAGAGACAATGGTCTTGATGGGTATGGAGATTCCGCTTCCGGCGATTCGAAGACAGATTGCGTCTGCCATTGATGTGATTGTACATTTGGGACGGCTTCGCGATGGAAGTCGGAAGGTGTTGAAGGTGGTAGAGCTGGGTGCTTATGCGGAGGGGGAAATTCAGCTTCGTACCTTATATGAATTTCAAGAAAAGGGAGAGACACAAGGGAGAATACAGGGTGAATGGGTAAAGCAAAATGAGATGCAAAACAAAGAAAAGTTATTGGCAGCAGGATATTCGAAAGCGTGAATATCTGCAAGCAGTTTTACAGGGTCTGGGGCTGATTGGCCTCATTTCGTACTTATTCTACGGCACTTGGTGGTGCGCGCTTCTATTGATTCCATACCTATTTCGGTATCTGCAATCATGGAAAAAGCAAACAATGGAAAAGAAAAAGCAAGAATTTCGGCTTCAGTTTAAGGAGGCAATTTTGTCATTGTCCGCAGCGTTAAATGTTGGTTACTCGGTTGAAAATGCGTTGCGGGAAGCGAGAAAGGAATTGAAGCTTCTTTATAGCAAGGATGCACCGATTCTGCGAGAGTTGCAGTATATGCTGCATCAGTTGGATATGAATGTACCGATTGAGACGGCGTTTCAAGAGTTTGCCGCACGCACAAAGGAAGAGGAGGTAGAGCTTTTTGTGACGGTGTTCTCCTTAGCAAAGCGAAGTGGGGGCGATTTGATTGGGATGATTCGAAATACGGTGCAGCAGATAGGGGAAAAGATTGATGTGAAGCGAGAGATTGACACGATGATGACGGCAAAAAAGTTGGAGTTTCGCATTATGAGCGCAATTCCCTTTGCAATGATTTGTTATCTGAAGTTTAGTTTTCCTGATTTTATGGACGTGCTCTATGGAAATGTGACAGGTGTTTGCGTGATGACGGTATGTCTGTTGATTTACGGTGCTTCCTACACTTTTGGGAAAAGAATCGTGGAAATTGAGGTGTGAGATGCTGGTTTGTGGATTGGTATATATCCTACTTTTGCTGTGGCGTCTGCGGCGTGGAAAGTGGAAGTGCTTGAAAAAGTTTACAGAAAAGGAACAGAAAAAGTTTGTGTGGATTTTGCTGGCTTGCAATACGTTGGCAATGCTTCTTTTTGCAATGGATGTCGCAGGGGGAACAGAAGTTACGGAAGTGCTGCGGGGCTCTTATGGAGAAGGAAGTTATACGACAGAGTACGAAGTGAGTGTGGAGGGTGAGTTGGAAAAGGAACCTTTTTCCTTAAAGGTAGAGGAGCGGGAATACACAGAGGAAGAGGTACAGGAAATTTTTCGCGAGATGATGGATAAGCTCGACGTGCTTGTGTTGGGAGAGAATCAAAGCTTTGACCGGGTAGAGGAAGATTTATGCTTGGTTGACCAGATAGAGGATTATCCGGTGGAGATTCGATGGGAGCTGAGCAATTATAAGGTGTTAGATGCAGAGGGGAGAATTCTTACAGAGAATACCACAAAAGAAGGAAGCTTGGTTGAGCTGCGCGCTCGCCTGCTCTATGGAGAGTGGGAGTCCGTATATGTGACAAATGTGATGGTATATCCTAAGCAAAAGACGGGGAAGGAAAAATGGCTGGATCTTTTAAAGAAAAGGGTATCGGATAGGGAAGAAGAAAGTCGGCAGGAGCTTGCTTTTTCCCTCCCCAAAGACCTGGAAGGAAAGAAGGTTTTGTGGGAAAAGAAGGCTGACCGGAGGGGGTATCTCTTGCTTTTGTTCGGCGTAGTGGGGTGTGCGTTACTTTATTGGAACACCCGTCAAGAGCAGAAGGAGGCGTTACAAAAAAGACAGGAACAGTTGCAAAGAGATTATCCAGATTTGCTGAGTAAGCTGAGTCTGCTGCTCGGCACGGGTATGACGGTGCGCCAAGCGTGGGTTCGAGTCGTGGAGTCTTATGAGGAATTGAAAATGCAAGGCGGGGAGCGAGCAGTCTATGAAGAGATGCGTGTTGCCTGCAATGAGATGCAAGGTGGCATTTCAGAGGCGGAGTGCTATGAGCGTTTCGGGAGGCGTTGTGGGATTGCGGTCTATTTCAAGTTTGGCGCGTTGTTATCCCAGAATTTAAGAAAAGGCAGTCGGGGGCTGACGGACCTTTTGCGAGTAGAGACGATACAGGCTTTTGAGAATCGCAAAAGTATAGCAAGACGCAAAGGGGAAGAGGCAGGCACAAAACTGCTTGTACCGATGATGGGGATGCTTTTGGTGGTTATGATTTTGGTCATTGTACCGGCATTTCTGTCAATGGATTTGTAAGAGAAAGGAGATTGTTATGAGACAGTATTTGGAAAGATGTTGGAAGAAAGTTAAAAAGGAAAAAGTCAGTGGTTCGGTGATGGTGGAGGCGATTTTGGTCTTGGTTGTTCTGATTGCGTTGGTTGTAATATTCAAGACACAGCTGACCAGTCTGGTCACCACTATTTTTGAGAAGATTACCAATGAAGCAACGGGTATTTAAAGGAGAAATCACCGTATTCCTGAGTTTGCTTTTCGTGCTGATGCTCTCGCTTGTCGGAGCACTTTTGCAGAGCGCATCCATCCATATTGCAAGGAGTAGAAAGCGAGCAGATATGCAGATGGCGCTAGAGAGTGTCTTTGCGGAATATCATAAGGAGCTTTTTGACGAGTATGGTATTTTTGCGCGGGAAGTGGAACAGGATGCGGGGATTGCAAGAAGGCTGGAATTTTATGGAGTGGAACAGACAGAACACCGTATACAGAGCAGGCGGCTTCTTTCCGACGGAATGGGACAAGCATTCTACGAGCAGGCTTTGCTTGCGATGCGGGAGAAAGAGTTTGATGCGAGTATCGGTGGAAGTGACAATGGGTTTTTAAACAATGGAACCCCATCTTTTGAGCAAGAAGAATCCCAAGCAGGAATGAATCTAGATGAAATCTTATCACAGGAAGGGCAGGAGATGCCGCAAGAGGACAATCCGATTGTGTCGGTAAAAGAGCTGAAAAAGGGGAGCTTACTTTCTCTGGTGTGCCCCAAAGAACAAGAGTTGTCGGATAAAGGAGTGGAGCTTTCAAGTCTGGCATCGCATCGGCGCTTGCAAAAAGGAAGTGCAAAATACCAAGTAAGCAATAAGTCGGGTGCGGAAGAAAAACTGGTGTTTCTGGCATATCTCGCCGAGCACTTCACAGACTATTCCAAACAGAAGGAAACAAAGGGACTGAGCTACGAGTCGGAATATTTGCTGAGTGGCTTATCTTCCGATAAAGAGAATCTAGAGGCGGCAGTGAAAAAACTTTTGACAATTCGCATGGTGGCAAATTATACCTATTTGCAGACAGATGCGGCGCGAAAAGCAGAGGCAGAGGCAATGGCGTTAACCCTCAGTAGTCTGCTTACCATACCGGGTGCAACGGAAATTGTAAAGCAAGTCTTGCTTTTTTCTTGGGCGTACGGAGAAAGTGTTGTAGATTTGCGTGTCCTGCTTAAGGGAAAACGAGTGCCGGCGGTGAAAAGTGATGAGACTTGGCAGTTGCAACTTGCAAATCTGGCGAAGCTCGGGACACAAGAGGAGAGTGTGACAGAAGGTGACGGTTCGAAAGGACTTAGTTATGCCGATTATTTGAAGCTGTTGCTTGCGTTGGAAGACAGCAACAGCTTATGTATGCGAGCGCTGGATTTGATGGAATGTAGGTTGGGGATTCGTACAGATACCTGCGTGACTGCTATGGAGATAAGAAGTGTGTATGCTTTGCCGCGCGGATTAGAAGACAGCTTTGTATCAAGCTATGCCTATCATTAGGGTACAGAGTGTATACAGATACCCTTTCCAATTTGAAATATGTCCTTTCGGATAACTTCCAGTTAAAATCACTCCTCAAAAATTCAAACCTACTATCATAAATGTGAAAGGAGCTTGACTTATCGCACAGTATAATTTACATATTTCAAAATCTCCCCGTGAAAGGGTATCTGTATACACTCTGCAAAGGCGTGGGAGCATTACCTTAGAAGCGGCAATGGCAGTCAGCCTTTTCTTTTTTGCAATGCTATGCCTTTGTTGTCTCTTGGAGCGAATGACCTTGCGCACCGCGATTCGCACCGCATTGTATGCGGCGGGGCGGGAGGTGGCTATGGAGCTTTATGATAAGCCTATTGTTTCCGCAGAAGAGATAGAAAAAAAGATGATAGACCGGCTCGGGAAAAGTCGTTTAGATGAAAGCTTACTTGTAGAGGGCAGCAGGGGCCTTGATTGCAGCAGAACAAAGAAACACTGGAATAGTACGGTGGTAGATTTATCGGTTTGCTATCGTGTAAAATTCCCACTCCCATTTTTCTCTCTGCCTATACTTAATGAAGAGGAAACACTTCGCATCAAAGGATGGACGGGATATGAAGGGGATGGTTTTGGCACAAATGAGGGGCGTACAGTGTATGTGACAGAGTATGGGGTGGTTTACCACAAAGACCGAGACTGTACCTATTTGGATTTGTCATTACAGGAAGTACAACAAGATAAGATTGATGATTTGCGAAATCAGGATGGAAGAAAGTACAAACCCTGCACATCTTGTGGAGGTAAGAGTGAAGAAGAGTTCGTATATGTGACGATATATGGAGAGCGCTATCACAGCTCGCTTACTTGCAGTAAATTAAAAAGACGTGTGTATGAAGTGGCATTAAAGGATGTGCTTGGATTGGGAGGGTGTTCAAAATGTGTGAAATAGCAGATGTTATTATGATATTTGGATTGACTGTTATTTCCTATCAGGATTGGAGGACGAGGCAAATTTCTTCTTTCCTGTTAGGTCTGCTTACAGTATTGGCGCTTGTCCTTCGGTGTGTCGTAATCGGCGGACCGCTTTGGTCGGTTGCGGGAGGACTCGGCATTGGATTTGGATTGCTTTTAATTAGCAAATGGACAGGCGAAGCGATAGGCTATGGTGACAGTTGGTTGATTTTGAGTATTGGAATTTATTTGGGTATGAAATCCCTTCTTGTCGTACTGTTTCTTGCGAGTTTTATGGTAGCGGGATTTTCCTTATTGCTTGCTATAGGTAAGCGGTTTGATAGGCGAAAAGCCTTCCCTTTTGCACCGTTTCTTACCCTCGCCTTTGTGTTGGAGGTGTTCTTGTGAGGCGGTTTTTAAAAGTACATTTGGATGGTAGCATAACGGTGGAAGCCGCTGTTCTTGTTCCTCTGATTTTAAGCCTTTTTGCGTCAATTATTTTGTTGCTATTTTATTATCATGATAAGAATGTGGTGGCAGCAGTGGCACAAGAGACTCTAGTGGTACAGGGACAAGAAGTGAGTGAGGCAATGGAATTAGAACAATATTTTCACAGACGAATCGGGAAAAAGCTATTACTGTTTTCGCATGTGGGAGTGGTGGCAAAGATTAAAGAAAAAGAAATTTCCATTTCCTGTAAAGCAAGAAAGAAGCGATTTACTTTGCAGGTGCAACAAGATATGAGCAGAACAAGACCGGAGTCGCATATTCGAACAATTCGAAGGTTGAAACAGGCCGGTGAACAAATACAAGAAAAAGTGGAGGAAAAGAATGAACACATATTACAAGAATGATTTGAAAAAAGCATTGATGATTTTAGAAGACGAGACGGAGTTACAGGTGGATTTCCAGACCTGTATGTTACAAGAAAATGTGATTCCGGGTTTGCTGCGCACGAGCATCCGTTATGTGGAGGACAAAAGTCAATATCATTATGACATTAGCGGAAAGACGTCGTTGCAGACAAAGTATGAGAAGGAAAAGCTCAAAGCAAATGACATAACAAAGCTGTTACAGGCAATTTTAGGAGTTGTCTTAGAAATTAAAAAGTATATGTTGGAGGGCGAGGGGCTTTTGCTGTCACCAGAGCACATTTTCTGTGAGGCAGACGAGTACAGCTTTTGCTATTACCCGCCAAACAAGCAGGAGTTGAAGCTGGCGTTTCATGAATTGACAGAGTTTTTGGTTAGGGAGGTAGACTACCACGATAAGAAAGGTGTACAGCTTGCGTACACCTTGCACAAAGCCAGTATGGAGGAACATTATAGCATTGAAAAGATTTTGGAGGAAATTGCACGAGAGGAAGAAGAACCGATTGTGCGTTATGAACGCCGTTTAGAAGATTCTGATGAGGAAGCGGCAGACGGGGCGGATGTTGCTGAAGATAATTGGTTTTGGGAACCTGTGAAAAGATTGCTTGCAAAACGAAAGCGAGAAAAGTGGAGATTCTGGGAGGAATAGTGTTGACAATACAACAAAAAGGTTGTATCTTAAAGGAAAGGATATTATGAAAATACATAGTTACAAGTCTGCTAGTGGAAAAGATTTTATAATGGACTATATTATGAAACTTACAGAAGATGAAAAGGTAGATGCATTGTCTGTACTTGAAAATATGGAAAATGATAATATGAGTAGTCTTATAACAAAGCGGTGGCAAGGTAAGGTATGGGAAGTTTATTTTAGAAAGCATAATCGTATTTTCTATGTAGTAGCAGATGGGACTGACATATATTTGCTCCATGCTTGTAGAAAGCAGAAGAATAAAACAGAGAAAAAGGATAAGAATATCGTAAAAAAGCGAGCAAAAGAACTAGGGGATGTATTAAGAGAAGCGTTTATATAGGGGGTGCTTTTGATGCCGTTTGTTGAAGTGAATGTAAAAGAACAAATTGAATTGGAAAAGAAGAGGAATCCTGAGTTTGCTAAGGCTTGGGAAGAAAGCCGAACGGAATATAGATTGCTGGAAGAACTGGTGAGGTTGCGAAAAGAGCAAAATATGACACAAAGTCAACTTGCTGCAAGAACCGGAAATAAACAACAAGTAATATCCCGCATTGAAAAGAAAGAAAATAGTCCGACATTAAAAACGTTTTGTGGGTTGCTAAATACTTTGGGGTACGATTTACAGGTTGTAAAAAAGGGCTGACAAATTCTGGTCAGCCCCTTGTAATTCTTCCATAAATTTCCTATAATAATGCATAAGATAGCTACTATTTGACAGGCAATGTTACGCAGAAGGTTGTACCAACACCTTCTGTGGAATCGACAGTAATCGTACCATTATGTGCTTTGATGACGTGCTCGCAGATGGCCAGTCCCAAACCCGAGCCGCCTTTTTTATATGTAACAAAAGGCTCAAAGATAGTAGGCAATTGTTCTGCAGAGATGCCGCAACCGGTGTCTTTTATCGAGATGACGATGGTATTATCCTGCAGGCTTGCATCAAGAAAGATTGAGCCGTTTGGTGTTGAAGCATCAAGAGCATTTTTCAATAAGTTGAGGAGAACCTGTTGCAGTTTGGTCGAATCACCATAGAACTGCCCAATGCGCGGGTCAAGTTTCGAGGTATACTCTACCTCAGACTGTGCGATGGACGCAGCAAAGGAGAGGGTTACTTTTTCTAAGAGTGCGAGTAGGTCGAAATTCTCCGCATTGACGCGCTCCGATTTAGCATAATTAGAGAGCTCGTCTAATAATTGATTCATATATTCCATATCATAAGTCAGGCTAGACCAGTGTCGAAATTCCTTCACTTCAGGGTGTTGCATCTCGATGAGCTGGACTGTGCTGGATAAAGTTGTAAGTGGGTTTCGAATCTCGTGAGAAAACTTACTTAATAAAAATTCCATATCGTTATGTAATGCCATAGTCTATACCACCTTTCAAACAGAGTGTAGCATTACAGCGAGCGGAATGCAAGGACAAGGATATTCTTCGCAGTGTATTTTCATACATAATAAAGCGAAATATCATATAGAAAAGAGGGTGAAAATGAAAGAAGAAAGGTGTATCTTCTGCAAAATTGCAGCAGGTGAGATTCCGTCTGCGACGCTTTACGAGGATGAGGACTTCCGTGTAATCTTGGATGTCGGACCGGCGTCAAAAGGGCATGCGTTGATTCTGCCAAAGCAGCATTTTGCAAACTTGTACGAGCTAGACGATGAACTGGCAGCCAAAGCGCTTGTACTTGCAAAAAAGATGGTTGCCAAGCTGACACCGATTTTAGGGTGTGACGGATATAATGTATTACAGAATAATGGTCAGGCAGCGGGCCAGACCGTATTTCACTTCCATATCCACTTGATACCACGTTACGAGGGCGACGAGGTAAAGATTGGATGGAAGACAGGAGAGCTCAGCGAGGAAGTCAAGACAGAGATTTTGACAAAGCTGGCTGATGAATAGACAAAGAGGTTATTAGTTGTGGAATTTAAATCAACGAAGGAAGAACGATTAGCTCATATTTATCGCTCCTATGCAGTTGATGTTTATCACGCGTGTCTGTATCTTACAAAATATGACGAAGCGTTGTCAGAAGATATGATGCAACAAGCCTTTTTGAATTTCTACGAAGCAGATGAAGATGTAAAACCAGAATGTGTCAAAGCATATTTGATTCGCATTGCAAGAAACTTGATTTACAACTATTATCGGAAAGCGAAGCGCACGGTACTTGAGTGTGAGTTTGATGAGGTGAATCCGATTCTAGAAGAGTCCACAGAAAGTGTAGAAGATTTCTATATGCGTGGCGAGCACACAAAGGAAGTAGAAGAATTGTGCAGCAAGATTCTTGCGGAGATGAAAGCATACGACGAAGATTGGTATGAAGTGTTTTACAGAAGGTACTATTTGGAGAAAAGCTACGAAGAGATTGCAGAGGAACTGAACATCACAAGAGATGTATTATACAGCAGACTATATAGAGCGAAGCTTTGGGTACGAAAGAAGTATGGATTGAATGTAAAAAGAGTCGTAAACGGAGCCTCGTAGGAAAAGAAAAGGTGCCGAATCGACACCTTTTTCGCGTATTAAGGATTTACTCACTTGCTGCGGCTTCAATCAGACCGATGATGGTATCGATAGAATTCTGCTGCGAAGAGTGTTGCATGGCAGATATGTAAGCTGCCCGCTTGTTATACAGAGTATGGATTGCGTCAAGAAGACTTTGGGAAGTCAGTTCTTCCTCTTCAAGCACGACGCTGAATCCCTGACGCTCGAAGGAGCGCGCATTCAAAATCTGGTCACCGCGACTGGCATTCTTTGAGAGCGGAATCAATAAATTCGGCTTTCTGAGTGCAAGCAATTCGCAAATCGCATTGGCACCGGCTCTGGAAATGACAAGGTCCGTGATGGCAAACAAATCCTTTAATTCCTGCTTGATATACTCAAACTGCACATAGCCCTTTAAATCCTTGAAAGAATCATCCGTCTTTCCTTTCCCGCAAAGGTGAATGACGTGAAAATCTTTTAAAAGCTCGGGTAGAACGGCACGAATGGCGTTGTTTACAACAACAGAACCAAGACTGCCGCCAACAATCAGAATCACAGGTTTATCCGGTGTCAGACCGCAGAAGTGTAATGCGACATCTCGGCTTCCGGCTAAAAGTTCCTGTCGAATCGGTGAACCTGTCAAAACTGCTTTTCCCTCCGGGAGATATTCCAGTGTCTCGGGGAAATTGCAGCAAACCTTCGTCGCAGAAGGGATGGACAGCTTATTTGCAAGACCCGGAGTCATATCGGATTCGTGAATAATGGTCGGAATATGGCATTTCTTACCAGCCAGTATGACCGGAACAGACACGAAACCGCCTTTTGAAAATATAACATCCGGTTTGAGAGAGCGAATTAACTTCTTTGCCTCGCCAAATCCCCGAATGACACGAAATGGATCGGTAAAATTCTGCAAGCTGAAATAGCGGCGCAGCTTTCCTGATGAGATTCCGTGATAGGGAATATCAAATTGCTCAATCAGTTCTTTTTCAATACCGTTATGAGAACCGATGTAGTGAATGTCATATCCCAGCTCTCGAAGTCGAGGCAGGAGTGCGATATTGGGTGTCACATGGCCGGCAGTACCGCCGCCGGTTAAGATAATACGTTTCATAGTCTTCCTCCAACTGTTGTAGGCTTATACTTTATTATATTATACAGTATTCCCGCAAAGGTCAAGATGAAGACGCTTAGAAAAATGAAGGAGGTCAAAATGATAAACAAAAGTCATGAACTTACAGAAGAAGAACGCTTGTTAATAGAAGAAACAGAGCGGTTCATGGAAAAAGTGAGCAAAGACGAAAAAGTTATGGCAACACCACTTCCAGACGGGCTGGAAGAAAAACTGTTTGAAAAGGTTCGGGAAATCGAAGAAATATACGCCAAAATGGAAGAAATGAGTAGAGAGCGAGAAGAGCTTATTCGTCTTGGCAGAATTTATAAAAAGAAGCGCAAGAGATGCAAGTATTATGTGCTTGCGGCAGCAGTCGTTATGGCTCTGGCATGCGGGGTCACAAGTATTGGTGGACCAGAGAAGATACTGGAAAAATTCCAGATAGCGAAGATGGGTAGAGACCAATCGCAGATAAATTCTGGGGAAGGAGTTAAGGTGGTAGAAAACGATACTGAGGAAGAAGTGTACCAACAGATAGAGGATGAATATGGATTTTATCCAGTAAGGATAGCCTATATGCCTCGAGGGATGGATTTGTTATTTACAAAAATACATGAAGAAACTCAAGAAATTAGTTTGTTTTATGGGAATAAAGAAACTGTTAAAATGGTGTATTATATTTATCCCAATTGCCGAAATGCATCTTTAGGAAAATATGGGGAAGATTTAATTGTAGAACAGTTCGCTTTGGAAAAGCAAGAAATACCAATAGAGGTAAAAGGATATTTAGTAGAAGATAGTAGCGCTCAAAGGTGGTCCGTAGAGTTTGAGTATCGAGAAGTTGCATATTTTTTAAAAATTACAGATATGAAAAAGGAAGAAGTACAGAAAATAGCAGAAAATATATATTTTCCTTAAATAATGCGTCAGATTTTGTTGCTTCGTGTGTCTATATAGTAGAAAGTTAAGAGGAGGGCGCTTATGAAACGGAAATTAGCAGTTTTTTTAATAGCATTCATAATGTGTGTAGGTGGAGTAATTACAACCAAGACGGAAGCGCAAGCAGAGGGAATGGGAACGGATATTGATTTTTCTTATTTGGTGACG
>JAXJPN010000035.1:0-7356 GCA_036311625.1 Faecalimonas sp. | reverse complement strand
TATGCCGCAGTGGCGGAACTGGCAGACGCACAGGACTTAAAATCCTGCGGGACTTATACTCCCGTACCGGTTCGATTCCGGTTTGCGGCAGTATGTGGGCGTAGCTCAGCTGGATAGAGCGTTTGGCTACGGACCAAAAGGTCGGGGGTTCGAATCCTCTCGCCCACGTTATATAAAAGCCTTGTAAACTTAATGTTTACAAGGCTTTTTGTTTCTATTATGATTAAAAAATTGTTAACTTTTACCATATCTTTTAAATACTAATTTACTATTGCCAAGCCTGGTCTTTGGGATGGGATGGTGTCCCATTGTTTGATGAAGAGTTTGAAGCCTGGGCAAACGGACCGGTTTGTGTCGAATTGTTTGACGTTCATAGGGGAATGTTTGTAGTGGATGAGTCTCTGTTCGCAGACATTCCCAAATATCATTTTACAAAAGATGAGTATGAAACAATGGATGCAGTAATGGAGTATTACGGGGGACTCTAATGGCAAGGCGAGACAAAAAAGTAGTAAAGCAAAAAGAACAAGTTAGTGTGATAAAAAGTCCTACACATATAGAAAATCCAGTATCTTTTATGAGTAAAAGCCCTATTTGGTCATTCAAGTTGATTGATAACGATTATGACAAATGGGGTTTTGCTAATGTAAAAGATATGAATAGAGATGTTATAACTAAACTTAGAGATTTTGAAGGAATGACTTGGAGTGAATCTTTAAAGTCATATGGTATGATCAAAGGCACGAAATTTATCCAGTAACCAAATAATGCGTTTTATGAGATTATTTCATTGAAGAAATATATGAATCGGATGTATCGTACCCTGTCGGGGAATCGTTAAAATGAAAAAAAGAAGAGAGCCGCTTGCTTTGCAAGGGCTCTTTTCCTTTGGTTAGAAATATGAATTATGAAATATGAATAGAATCAAAACTGTTTCTATTGAAACTAGTATAATGCAATTTGCACAAATTGGCAAGAGTAAATTTGAAAAAATACTTGCCATACGGACACAAGATATTATAATATATTTATATGAGGATAGTGGGGATAGTACGCCCTTTTCTAAAATGGAACAGATAAGGATGAGAGTTATGAGGAACAGATTCAAGATACGGTGGAAACACTGGCAGGTAATTAACATTGGTCTATTGTTATATGATATCATTGCGGTGAACGCGGCGTATTTCTTGGCACTTTGGTTACGCTTTGATTGTCAATTTTCTGCGCTTGCCTTGCAGGGGCCGGAATTTCTTTGGGCATATGTAAAATTTATCCCGTTTTATACATTCGCATGCATGCTCGTATTTTGGAGATGCAGATTATATCAGAGTATTTGGCGTTTCGCGAGTTATAGCGAGCTTTTGCGTGTGATTTTGAGCAGCGCCATTACATTTGTGATTCATACAGTGGGAATTACAGTCTTTATCAGACGTATGCCGATTTCTTACTATTGTATCGGTGCAATGTTGCAGTTCTTGGCAGTGCTTGGTGTTCGTTTCGCTTATCGCTTTATCTTGTTGGAAAGAGGAAGACGCAAGAACTTTGGTGATAAGAATGCACCACGTGTACTTCTGGTTGGAGCCGGTGTTGCGGGTCAGATGATTTTGCGAGATACGATGCGTGCAAAAGAGACAGATGATAAGATACACTGCATCATTGATGACAATCCGAATAAGTGGGGGCGTTACAT
This sequence comes from Faecalimonas sp., assembly GCA_036311625.1. Taxonomy (GTDB): domain Bacteria; phylum Bacillota; class Clostridia; order Lachnospirales; family Lachnospiraceae; genus Faecalimonas. The sequence continues at coordinate 5,666 of JAXJPN010000035.1, read as the reverse complement.
AGACGGTGTGCCGATTGTAGGTGGCCGCGAGAAGATTCAGGAATGTGTCGACAAATATTGTATTGATAAGATATACATAGCGATTCCTTCAGCGACGGCAAAGGAGCGGAAAGAGATTTTACAGATTTGTCAAGAGACAGGTTGTGAGTTAAAGAACCTGCCGGGCATCTACCAGTTGCTGACAGGAGAGGTAAATGTCAGTGCGATGAAGAAGGTCGCGATTGAAGATTTGCTTGGTCGTGAGCCGATTCGTGTAGATATGGAAGATATTTATGAGTATGTGGGTGGTAAGACCATCTTGGTAACCGGTGGTGGCGGCTCTATCGGAAGTGAGCTTTGTCGGCAGATTGCGGCACATCATCCGAAACAACTTGTGATTTTCGAGGTATATGAGAACAATGCCTATGATATTCAACAGGAGCTGAGGAAGAAGTATCCGCTTCTGGATTTGAAGGTTTTGATTGGTTCCGTGCGAGACAGTCGAAGAGTGCACGATGTGTTTGAGACCTACAAGCCAGATGTGGTATACCATGCGGCGGCGCATAAGCATGTCCCGTTGATGGAAGACTCGCCGAATGAGGCAATTAAGAACAACGTGCTCGGTACATATAAGACTGCGTATGCAGCGATGCTCAGCGGTTGTAGCAAGTTTGTTTTGATTAGTACAGATAAGGCTGTAAATCCGACGAACATTATGGGAGCGAGCAAGCGTCTTTGCGAGATGATTGTGCAGTCCTTTGACACGATGGTGAAGGCTGGAAAGCCCGACCAGATTCCGGCATTGTTTGCGCACGCAAAGGGTGAGCACGATTATATGGACAGCTTAACTTGCCCGGAGAAGGTCAAGACGGAGTTTGTAGCTGTGCGTTTCGGGAATGTACTTGGAAGTAATGGCAGCGTGATTCCACTGTTTAAGCGTCAGATTGAGGCTGGTGGACCGGTAACTGTAACACATCCAGATATTATCCGTTACTTTATGACAATACCGGAGGCAGTGAGTCTCGTGCTGCAAGCAGGCACCTATGCAAAGGGCGGCGAGATTTTTGTCTTGGATATGGGAAGTCCGGTCAAGATTGATGCTTTGGCAAGGAACTTGATTCGACTTTCGGGATACAAGCCGGATGTGGATATTCAGGTAGAATATACGGGTCTTAGACCAGGTGAGAAGTTATATGAAGAGAAGCTGATGGCAGAAGAAGGAATTCGTCGCACGGACAATGAGTTGATTCACATCGGACGTCCGATTCCGTTTGAGGTGGAGGAGTTCTTGAAGCAATTAGAAGAGCTGCTTGCGCATTGTTATGAGAACAGAAGCGATATTCAGGATAAGGTAGCTGCGATGGTGAGCACCTATCATCCGGCAGGAAAACATGGCTCGGAGGAAAAGGGTGAGGCTTACCTTGAGCAGATGAAGGAGATTACAAAGTCATGAGACCATTTGAAAAGAAGATATGGTTATCCAGCCCCACAATGCACGGGGATGAATTGCAGTATATGACGGAAGCATATGAGACGCGATGGATGTCCACGATTGGTGAGAATATCAATCAAGTGGAAGAGCTGCTTGCGGAGTATGTGGGTGTCAAGTATGCTGTTGCCTTGTCTTCCGGCACGTCTGCCTTACATTTGGCAATGAAGCTGGCGGGAGAGGCAAAATACGGGAGAGCGGCAACGAGTGAAGGAAGTCTACAGGGTAAGCGCGTGTTCTGTTCGGATTTGACGTTTGCTGCAACCGTGAACCCGGTGGTATATGAGGGGGGCATTCCGGTATTTATCGATACAGAATATGACACTTGGAATATGGACCCAGAGGCATTGGAGAAAGCCTTCGAGCTTTACCCGGATGTGAAGATTATCGTGCTGGCGCATCTCTATGGCACGCCGGCAAAGATGGATGAGATTCGTGCGATTGCAAAGGTGCATGACGCGTTGCTTATTGAAGATGCGGCAGAGTCTTTGGGTGCGACCTACAAGGGTGTGCAGACCGGAAGCTTAGGCGATTACAATTGCATCAGTTTCAATGGGAATAAGATTATTACCGGTTCTTCCGGTGGTATGTTTTTGACTGACAGCTTGGAGGATGCACAGCAGGTGCGTAAGTGGTCAACGCAGAGCCGTGAGGATGCAGAGTGGTACCAGCATGAGGAGCGAGGCTACAACTACCGTATGAGCAACGTGATTGCAGGGGTTGTGCGTGGACAATTTCCACATCTGGGAGAGCATATCGCGCAGAAGACTGCGATTTACGAGAGATATAAAGAGGGCTTCAAGGATTTGCCGATTACGATGAATCCGTATGATGCAGAGAATTCTGTGCCGAACTTCTGGCTGTCCTGTATGCTGATTGATGAAGAGGCAATGTGTGAACAGATGCGTGATGAGCAGAACAGTACCTACAAGTCAGAGAGCGGGAAAAGTTGCCCGACGGAGATATTAGAAGTGCTGGCAGCGCACAATGCGGAGGGAAGACCAATCTGGAAACCAATGCATATGCAACCGATTTACCGTGAGAATGCGTTTGTAACACGCGATGGCGAAGGCAGCGGGAGAAATGTAGGAGGCGACCTCTTCCACAGAGGCTTGTGCCTTCCAAGTGATAATAAGATGACGGCAGAGGAGCAAGAAAGAATTATTGAGATGGTTCGAAGCTGCTTTGCTTAGGAGAGTTGGAGAGAGTATGAAGAGTCAGGGTATTTACGCAAAGTACATAAAAAGACTTTTGGATATTGTATGTGCCGGAGCTTTTCTTTTGGTATTCTGGTGGCTGTATGGCGTCCTTGCATTGCTTGTGAGGGTGAATCTTGGAAGTCCGGTGATTTTTCGTCAGCCGAGACCGGGAAAGGACGGCGAGATTTTCCAGATGTATAAGTTTCGTACAATGACAGATGAGAGGGATGCGGACGGAAAGCTACTTCCAGATGAAATTCGTCTGACAAAGTTTGGCAAGTTCCTGCGCTCGACGAGTCTCGATGAGCTACCGGAGGTATGGCTGATTCTAACCGGGAAGTTATCTTGTGTAGGACCAAGACCTTTGCTGGTTTCCTATTTGGAGTTGTACAATGATTTTCAGAGTAGGCGCCATGAGGTGCGTCCGGGTCTTACGGGATATGCACAGGCCTATGGAAGGAATACACTGACATGGGAAGAGAAATTTGAGAAAGATGTGTATTATGTGGACCATATTTCTTTTTGGCTGGATGTAAAGATTCTGTTCAAGACGGTATTCTCTGTGCTGAAAAGAGAAGGCATCTCTTCAGAGACTTCTGCGACGATGGAAGCATTTCAGGGAACAAGGAGTGAAAAAGGAAGTTATGCACAATAGATTGATGATTATCGGAGCCGGTGGGCATGGGAAAGTGCTTGCGGATATCGCGATGAAGTGTGGATATACAGACATTGCATTTTTAGATGACGGGGCGACAGGGACATGTTTGGGATTTCCGATTCTGGGAACTTCGACAGATGCATCCAAGCCGGAGTTTGCAAATGATGATTTCGTAATTGCAATTGGGAATAATCTTGTGCGTGAGAAGATTGCGACGGAGCACAAATTGCACTGGGCTACGCTGGTGCATCCTACGGCGATTGTAGGGGCCGGCGTTTGTTTGGGGGAAGGTAGTGTGGTAGCAGCTTGCGCTGTGATTAATCCGGGTGCCCGTGTTGGAAAACATTGTATTTTAAATACGGCTTCGATTGTGGAACATGATAATCGAATAGATGATTTTGTGCATATCTCACCAGGTGCCGTTCTGGCAGGGACAGTCCATGTGGACAAGGGTACCCATATCGGTGTTGGTGCAACAGTGAAGAATAATGTGACAATTTGCGGTGGTTGCACAATTGGAGCCGGCGCAGTTGTGGTAAGAGATATTGAAGAGGAAGGAACCTATGTCGGTGTGCCGGCAAGTTTGCTGGTAAAGAAGAGATAGTATGAAGAAGATATGTTTTGTTACAACAGTTTCAATTACATTGAAAGTGTTTGTATTAAAGACAGCAGAATATATACATCAGAATACAGATTGGGATATTAGTATGATTTGTAGTTCTGATGACGAGTTTGCCGCGAGTCTGCCGGAATACATTCATTACATCCCGGTGCATATGGAGCGTGGAATTAGTATTGGCGGTGTGAAGGCGATGTTGGAGATGCTTCGAATTTTCAAGAAAGAAAGATTCGACCTCGTGCAGTATTCGACTCCGAATGCTTCGTTGTATGCGGCATTGGCAGGAAAGCTTTGTAAAATCCCAGTTCGTTTGTATTGCCAATGGGGAATTGCCTATGTAGGCTTTACAGGATTGAAACGCAAAATCTTTAAGATGATTGAAAAGATTGTATGTAGACTTTCAACTTGGGTAGAGCCGGACAGCAAGAGCAATTTGGCATTTGCACACAATGAGGGCTTGTATCCGAAAGAAAAGGGGTCAGTTATCGGGAACGGCAGTGCTTGCGGTGTGGATTTGAAGAAGTTTGACGTGAGCAAACGTGCTCAATACCGAGAAGAAATAAGAAGCAAGTATGGGCTAACAGAAGATGCGTTTGTCTTTGGTTATGTGGGAAGAATTACGCGCGACAAGGGAATCAACGAATTGTTACAAGCGTTTCAAGAATTGCAAGAGAATCATACGAATAGTTGTTTGATGTTAGTTGGGCCGGATGAATGTGATGCGACGGTGGATGCCGCTTTGTATCAGTGGTCAAAAGAAAATGTGAATGTTATCTATACCGGTTATACAAATGTTGTAGAGCAGTATGTATCGGCGATGGATGTGTATCTCTTACCGAGCTATCGCGAAGGCTTTGGCATGGGTGTTGTAGAGGCAGAGGCGATGGGTGTGCCGGTGATTGTGACGGATATTCCGGGACCAACCGATGCGATGCTGGATGGGGAGACAGGAATTGTCGTTCCAAAGAAAAGCACTTCTGCTTTGCAGGCTGCGATGCAGCGGATGTTAGAGGAAGAAGAGTTTCGCACGCTTTGTAGTGCGAATGCAACGAAGCTTGTAATCGAGAATTTTGAACAGCAAGCGTTTATGAAAGAAGTGTTAGAAGATAGAAAGAGACTGTTGAGTTAGACCAGAAGGGAGAATTCTATGGCGCGCGTTTCCATTCTTATGGGGATTTACAATTGTGCAGATACGCTGGATGAAGCGATTGATTCCATTATGAAGCAGACATATACCGACTGGAAGTTGATTCTGTGCGATGATGGTTCAGTGGACGATACTTACGCGATTGCAAAGCGGTATGTAGAGCAGTATCCAGACAAGTTTCTACTTTTGAAAAACGAAAAGAATCTGGGATTGAATGCGACCTTGAATCGTTGTCTGGAAGTGGCTGACAGTGAGTTTATCGCGCGGATGGATGGCGATGATATTTCTCTGCCAGAACGCTTTGCGACGGAGGTGGCATTTTTAGATGCGCATCCGGAATATGCCATTGTCAGCAGTGGGATGCAGTATTTTGATCAGGAGGGTGTCTTTCGTGTAGGAAAGGGGCGAGGCGAGCCGATGAGAGAAAGCTTTGCGCATGGCACGCCGTTCTGTCACGCACCATGTATGGTGCGCAAGGAGGCCTACGACAGAGTGGGCGGATATTCTGTGAGTGATAAGCTGTTGCGCGTCGAGGATTGGCATCTGTGGATTAAGATGTATGCAGCAGGGTATCG
>JAXJPN010000034.1:0-12234 GCA_036311625.1 Faecalimonas sp. | reverse complement strand
CAGTTTGGTCTAAAATCAAAAATATAAAAGGACCAAATCAGCGAAACCCCTTGATTTTACTAGGTTTCTTTGACTTGGTCCAATTATAACAGTTTCGTCGATGCGACGTACAATACCGGTTGCTTTCATATATTCATATCTCCTTTTATACATTAAAATCTTGCTATTATTATCACTTTTTCCCAGCGAATTATGCGTCATTTTCTGTCAAAAAGGAGCTTATCCTATATTTAATTTTTCAAAAACAAGCATTCTTCCAGCTTTTTTACATCACCATCAAACAAAACAGCCTGAATCCCCATTTTCCCGGCTGCCTCCACATTGGCAGCATTGTCATCAATAAAGGTACACTCGGTCGCTTGCAATGCGTATTTGTCCAGCAAATGCTGAAAAATTGCCGGATTCGGCTTTGCCATCTTTACCTGTGCAGAAAACACCTTGCCATCAAAGAGCGCGAGCAGCTCCCGCAAGGCCGGCACGCTTTCATAGTTCTCTGCAAAATAAGTGCTGATATTGGAAAGAAGGTACAGCGGATGCCCCTCCTCCTTCAAACGCACTGCCAAAGCGCGCATTTCATCCATCACCGGAATGTGCCAATACCAGTTTGTAAACACCTGCTTTGCCGACTGCCAAAGACGCTCCGGCAAGCGATTCAAAATCTGTGCTTCTGCCTCGCTGTGACTGAGTAAGCCTTCGTCCATCTTATCCCAATATATGCGATCGAATACCACCTCTGCAAGCAAGCTTTTATCATCCTCATCCGAAACATACTGTTCCGTCATATATATGGGGTCATATTCAACCAATACTTTTCCCAAATCAAAAATATAATTTTTTGTCATTGCATTCCCTCTTTTAAATCCTTGCAACACCGGTATCGCGCGCCGCCTTTGCAACCGCTGTCGCAACTGCGTCCTTGACACGTGGGTCAAATGCCGCAGGTATAATATAATCCTCGTGCAGCTCTTCATCCGAAATCAAATTCGCAAGCGCAAGCGATGCCGCAATCTTCATCTCTTCATTGATTTCCTTTGCGCGCACATCAAATGCACCTCGAAACAAGGCCGGGAATGCAAGCACATTGTTAATCTGGTTCGGAAAATCACTGCGTCCGGTAGAAACCACACGTGCACCACCCGCCTTCGCCTCATCTGGATAAATTTCCGGCGTCGGATTTGCACAGGCAAATACAATCGCATCCCTGCTCATCGTCTTCACCATCTCTGTGGTCAAAGAGCCCGGTGCCGATACACCAATGAACACATCCGCACCCACGATAACATCCTCCAACGAGCCTGCCACCTTATCCTTATTTGTCAAAAGTGCCATCTCCTCTTTATATGGATTCATACCATTCGGGCGTCCCTCATAAAGTGCACCACTACGGTCACACATAATCACATTCTTAACGCCATAAGAAAGAATCAACTTTGTAATCGCTGTCGCTGCAGCTCCTGCTCCATTCACAACGACTTTAATCTCCTCTTTATCCTTTCCGACCAACTTCAGAGCATTCATCAATCCGGCAAGCGTAATGATTGCTGTACCATGCTGGTCATCGTGGAAAATCGGAATATCACACTTTTCCTTTAACTTCTTCTCGATTTCAAAACAACGCGGTGCTGCAATATCCTCCAAATTCACACCACCACAAGAACCCGAAATCAAATATACGGTATTGACAATCTCATCTACATCCTTCGACTTGATGCAAAGCGGAAACGCATCCACATCTCCAAACGCTTTGAAAAGTACACACTTTCCCTCCATAACCGGCATACCTGCTTCCGGTCCGATATCACCCAAACCAAGCACCGCTGTTCCATCGGTCACAACCAGACAAGTATTCCAACGGCGAGTCAAATCATAACTTTTCTCTACATCCTTCTGTATCTCAAGACATGGTTCCGCTACACCCGGAGTATACGCAAGCGAAAGGTCCTCTTTTGTCGAAACCGGCACGCGGCTTACGACCTCAATCTTTCCCTTCCATTCTCCATGTCGCTTTAACGATTCCTCTGCGTAATTCATATTTCCATCCTCCCGTGTTACATTTTTGCCACGTACACTTTACCATCTTATCATCAAAATGTCACCCTTTATTTTGCCTTTTTTTTCGAAAATTTTTCGTAAAAAAAGCTGATTGTAATTCCTTTTATTACAATCAGCTTTTCAAGCAAATATGTGGCTTTTTTAACAAACAAACTTTCTACAATTCTTTCACCGGCGGTCTGTCCGGATCCAAAATCTTTTTCGCGTCAAACAAGTCTGACAGATTGTTCTGCTGCCCAATCGCATTGTAATAGATACGATATCCATCCAAATTCCGTCTTCCCTGTCGCATATAGTCCTCGCCTAAGAAGGTCGTGTATTCATGCGAATCCACATTACAGAAAATACGGAAACCCTGCTCGCGTAAATACTGATACTTCTCATTTGACGGTGCGTATGCGCCACCTGCCTGTAAATCTGTACCGTGTGCGAAAATAATCGTATCCACCGGCCCCACCAGAGGTTCAATATTCTTTTTCCATTTCTGTGTATCTACCTGAATGCTCGAAAGACTGCGCTCACCCACACGCATATGTCCCCAAGTATGACTTGCAAACTCCCAACCGTTCGCCTTCATTGCTTCTGCCACTTTCTTAGCCTCTGCACGCTCTGTCTCAAGGTCAAAATCAGGATGCTTTTCAATCCATGCCTTTTGATGGATATCGCAATCCGGACTGGATAAATCGTAGGTCTCATCTGAGCGATAGCCCAAGATTCCATTATATCCCGTAAGTGCAATGATTCCCTTCGCCCCACGATAAGATGCATCGGGATGCTTCTCCACAAACGCATCCAAAAGCGGCACACAATCGTATGCGCCAATATGCTCTTTTCCTTCGGCATCATAATATTCGTTGACAACCTTGCCATTCTCGTCAAGAATCAGTCTGGCTGCATAGCCATAATTGTCATAGGCATGATAATAACTCAAATCATCCAAAGATAACACGAAAGCCTTTTTATCCGGCGGTAACAAAATCTCAGCCGGCACCCATTTCTCAGCACCGCTTGCATCTGTAGTCACCTCATACAAATCGTGAATGCTCACCAATACATAACCTCGCTCATACATCTCCTGTGTAATGGCATTGAACTCATCTACCGTTGTCATCCATTGGTTATTCCCCGCTGCCTGCGGATTCCGATCCTGATTCGCAAACGCACGCTCCTCATCTACCACAAGCGAATGGTAAAAAATATGTGTCACTTCTTCGAGCTTCACCGGCACGCAGCTTGCCTTCACTGCCTCAATATCTGCAATCTCTGCTTGAATATCCGCATCATTCTCATACCCCTCTACCTTCTGCAATACGGCAATCGCATCATCATAAGCATACATCTGCGCCAAAAGTTCTGCTTCTTTTCGCGCCGCTTTTTTCTTGTCCTCTTTCGTATCTTTTGGTTCCTCTATCTTTGCCGTCTCCGTCGAATCCGGCAAAAGGGCGGGCAATTCCATACAAAGTACAGCCACGAGCACCACGAGTAATGCCAGTACAATTCCCAGCATCCGCCTTTGCTTCTTTTGCTGCTGCCGTCTTGTTCTTCTCTTCTTAAGTTCTCCCATTCCTTCCTCCTTTATAGTAAAATACCAACCACTCTGCCAAAGCACATACCGGCAATGCCGCAAAAAAGTCCACCGCTGAATGTTGCTTGATAAACATCGTAGACAGACAGATTAAAATCACCATCACCAATACAAACGTCTTCCAGAGTATATGTACCCCCTTTTCCTTCAGCCACACAGAGGCAATGCCAATCGAATATGCCACATGTAAGGACGGGCAGACTCCCGTATTCGTGTCCGCACGATACAAAAGTCCAACGCAACGCGTCAAGATATTGTCATTCGCAAACATCTCCGGCCGCAAATCCTGTCTGGTCGGAAAAAGAATGTAAATTGCCATCGCAACCAACTGCGTGATAATGATAAACTTAGAAAGGTTCTTAAAGCTCTCTATATTATAAAGTGCAAAATAGACCAAAGAAATCACAATCAACACATACCAGAACACATACGGGATGACAAACCATTCACAAAACGGAATCACATCATCTAAGAAGCTGTGCACCGGATAGCACTTCTCTGCCGGTATCAAATTCTCGGTCAGAAAGTAAAGTGCAAAATAAACCAGCCAACCGCCAAGCAACTTCAAATGCGAAAATCGTGGGTCATTCAATTTTGAAAGTCGAAATTCCCGATAATCAACAACCGGCTTTTTCATCTGTACACACCTCCTCTTTGTTATATACATACGCTTTCTTCGGAAGATTATTGTAAGGCACCACCCTATGTCTTGGCAATTCAACTGCCATCCGGCTAATCTCCGTCATCAGTTCCTCGCAAATTCGCCCACGTTCCTCCTTCATCGGATTCTCCGGGCAAAAATAAATTGGTTTCCCAAGACACATCTTGTGCAAGGTCGGTGCAAGGTACATCGGAACAAAAGCAAGCGTCTTCCCAGTCTGCTTATAATAGGTTCTTGCCACCTCGACAAACCCCTCTTGGAACTCACAAAGGATATGGTCTCGCGGCGCATCATGCTCTGGGAAAATGACAACATTCGCACCCTCTTTCAGTCGCACAATGGTATTCTTAAAGGTCGATACCACCCGCTTATCGTGATATACTCCTATCGTATGCGCATTGTTAAAGATGCAGACCGAAAGCGGCGCAATCACATAGGATATCATCTTGTAAATCCAGCGAACTGCCTTCGGCTTATTTCGCCAGAAATCCCAATACGCATATGCCGGCACTTCCTTCAACTCCATCATCTCTGCCGCACACCAAATATAATGCTTGCCCGGAAAGTACAACTCCCCTGCAAGCGGCCCGTGCAACTGCGCGTGATTACCCACAATCACACTCGCCTCATCTGGCAAATTCTCTGTCCCAACAACATCTATCTTTGGATATACGCGCTCCACCACCCAGTAGATAACGCGATATAGCAAACTCTGCTTTTTTTCTGCATTCATCGACATATTCCTTCCTCCGCCTCTATCTTTCTACAGTATATCACCGATTCCGCATTTTCGCAAAACAATCTGCATCTATAAATCTTATATTTTCATAAACGTTTTCTATGCTTGAATCTTTCCCTCTCTTGTGCTAAAATGAACGCATTATTGAAGCAGGAGGCATAAATGCTATGAGTCTGAAAGTCCCCATAGAGACCTCAGCCAGACACGTTCATGTAAGTGAAGCTGATTTCAAAAAATTATTTGGCGAAGATGCCGTTTTACATTATTTGCACGAGCTGAGTCAGCCGGGTCAATATTTGTGCGAAGAACGCGTGACCATCGTTGGTCCTAAGGGCCGTTTTGAGAATGTCGCGATACTCGGGCCCTATCGAAAAGAGACCCAGATTGAGCTATCTATGACAGACACCCGAAAGATTGGTGTTCCCGGCATTATACGCCAGTCCGGTCATACAGAAGACACTCCGGGTTGTATGTTGATTGGAAAAAAGGGAAGTATCACTTTAGATCACGGTGTAATCGTGGCGAAGCGCCACATACATATGACTCCACTGGAAGCAAGCCGTGCACATGTCCGAGATAATGACGAGGTCTTTGTCATCACGCAGAGCTACGAGCGTGGATTGATTTTTGCCGATGTAGTCGTGCGTGTAAGTCCGAAGTTCAAACTGGCAATGCATGTCGATACAGATGAAGCCAATGCATTCGCAAGCGACGCCGCACCGACGGGCGCCATACTCAAATTATTTGACGGACAGACCTACAGCCTAGAGCAATGGGCAGATGAGGTTGCATCCGGCATTAACCGCTAACGATACAAAAAGGATTTTGGAAGCAGCACCTCCAAAATCCTTTTTATCATTCCTAATTCTTATCCGCTCTTTCCTGTCTGCGCTGCATCCACTTCACTGCTTCTACAATCGGAATAATCAATACACCAAGCGCAATCGCCAACATATATTCTCCAAGCTCAATGCTCGTAAATCCAAAAGCCTTTGCCAAGAACGGTACCTCGCATACCAGAGTTGTCGCAAGCAAAGACCCAAATCCTGCAATCCACAGAGTCTTATTCTGTGAGCCCAGCTTAAAGATACTCTTGCGCTGCGAGCGCATATTGAAGCTGTGGAAAATCTCTGTCATAGACATCGTAAGAAAGGCCATTGTCATACCATGCTCACTGTTTGTCAGTGCCCAATTCCCCGTCTCCATAAAGTGTCCGATAAAATAAGATGCCATAACCAGCATGGTTACTATCACACCCTGATATGCAATGTCAATACCCATACCCTCCGCAAAAATACCTGCCTTTGCAGAACGTGGCTTCCGGCGCATAATGTCCGGCTCTGCCTTTTCCATCCCCAAAGCCAATGCCGGGAAACAGTCCGTCACGAGGTTAATCCAAAGCAAATGTACCGGTTTTAAAATCGTAAATCCCATCAGAGTTGCCGCAAAGATACTGAGCACCTCACTCATATTAGAGCCAAGCAAAAACTGAATCGACTTGCGGATATTGTCATAAATCCGGCGTCCTTCTTCCACAGCACCTACAATCGTTGCAAAGTTATCATCTGTTAATACCATATCTGCCACATTCTTCGTAACATCGGTTCCCGTAATTCCCATACCAACACCAATGTCTGCCGATTTAATCGAAGGCGCATCATTGACACCGTCACCTGTCATCGCAGTGACATAGCCTGCTGCACGCCAAGCATTGACAATTCTGGTCTTATGCTCCGGTTGCACGCGGGCATACACGCTGATACTCTGGAACTCCTTTGCAAATTCTTCGTCACTCATATCGTTAAGCTGAGCCCCTGTAATTGCACGCGTTCCTTCTTCTAAGATTCCAAGTTCTTTTGCAATTGCCACTGCCGTATCGATGTGGTCTCCGGTAATCATAATCGGACGAATACCCGCCTCACGACACTCGACAATCGCCTCCTTCACCTCCGGACGAACCGGGTCAATCATACCACTGAGTCCGACAAAGCAAAGCTCTGTCTCCAAAAGCTCCGGCTCACTGGAAACCGGCATCTCTTTCCATACGCGCTTCGCACAGGCAAGCACACGCAGCGCCCGGTCTGCCATCCCCTTATTCGCAGCAAGAATCTCTGCACGATACGCCTCCGTCATCGGCAACATCTCTCCATCTTGCAAATAGTAGGCGCATTTCTCAATCACTACATCCGGCGCACCCTTTGTAAACTGCACGACACCATCCTCGCGCGTATGCAAAGTAGACATCATCTTTCTTCCCGAATCAAACGGTGCCTCCCCGCAACGTGCCCAAGCTGTCTTAAGCTCCGTCTTTGGAAGTCCTAATTTGTTGGCCCATACCACAAGCGCCGCCTCCGTCGGCTCTCCGGTCACACTGCCATCCTCTCCAAGCTCCGCGTCACTGCAAAGCGCCATCGCCATCGCAAGCTGCTTCTCATCTTCTCCAAAGAAATCTACAACTGTCATCTTATTCTGCGTCAGGGTTCCCGTCTTATCGGAACAAATCACCTGTGCACAGCCAAGCGTCTCCACCGCCGTCAAACGACGAATAATTGCATTTCGCTTTGACATATTGGTCACACCGATAGAAAGCACCACCGTCACCACTGCGGCCAAGCCCTCCGGTATCGCTGCCACCGCAAGTGACACAGCCACCATAAACGAATCCAACGCCAACTCAAAATCAAAACTACCTGCACGAATAATCTGCACAGCAAATACTACAACACAGATTGCCAGCACCAGCCAAGTTAAAATCTTTGACAACTGGTTCAACTTCCTCTGCAACGGAGTTGCACCTTCCTGCGTATGCTGGAGTGCATCTGCAATCTTGCCCATCTCTGTATCCATACCGGTAGCTGTCACCACAACCGTACCCCTGCCATAGACAACCGTACTGCCCATATATACCATATTCTTGCGGTCTCCAAGAGAGACATCCTTCTCGCCCTCTTTCAAGTTGATGAGCTCGATAAACTTGGTAACCGGAACCGATTCTCCGGTCAAAGCCGCCTCCTCAATCTGAAGACTTGCACTCTCCAAAATACGTCCGTCTGCCGGAACCGCATCCCCTGCTTCCAGAAGCACGATATCGCCCACAACCAAATCTTCGCTGTGCACAATCTCAATCTTCCCATCACGGAGCACCTTCGAAGTCGCCGCTGACATCTCCTGCAAAGCCTCAATTGCCTTCTCCGCCTTGCTCTCCTGGTATACGCCAAGTACGGCATTGACAAGCACCACCGCCAAGATGATAATCACATCTGCAAAGCTGTCATTCTCAATCACAGCCAAGACCCCACTAATCGCTGCTGCCGCAATTAGAATCAAAATCATCGGGTCTGCCAACTGCTCCAAGAAACGCTGTACAATCGATTTGCCTTTTGCCGCCTCCAAGCGATTCTTGCCGTTCTCCTCCAAACGGCGGCTTGCTTCCTGCACGCTCAGTCCATTCTCACTTGAACCGACTGCCTGCAATACACTTTCCTTTTCTTCACAATAATAACGCATATGAAACCTCCTATTTTCTCTACGGGTAGCTCCCGCAATATAACAAAAGACCCAAGCATAACATAAGTTATACCTGAGTCTCGCAATTTAAAACAAGCCAGACCTTGCTAGGCCACGATGTTGACTTGCTACGTCCATAACACGTCTGCTACTCCCTCATGGGAAATTTGTCTTTCCTCATTCTATTGACTTTTTTTGTTCGTGTCAAGGTAATTTGGTAAATTTTGAGAAATTTTATCTTTCGTCTTCTACCGCTACGATTAAGGCAATATTCTCCTCCTCAATCATGCTCATCTGCACCTGCTCATCAAAAGCATCGCCACTATACTTTGGCTCATACCAAGACTTTGAGCGGAAATACGTGTCCAAATCCTCCACTCCAAAAATCATACCATGTCTTGCAAAAATCTCATTTCTCGCCAGACGAAGCTCCTCTTTGCTAAGCGGTTCCAAATCTGTCCTTGTAAGCTTCCGTGTCGCACTGTCCGCAAGAATATACTCTGCTGCATCTGTAGCCGCATCCTGCACGGGCTCCTCCTCCGGTGTTTCTTCCACATCATCGGCAACATTCTCTTCATTCTTTGGTGGAACATAATCTGATACCAAATCATCCGTCTTCTTGTTGTGGAGAATTCCCACAACCAACACCACAAGCAAGACAATCGCCGCAACCCCACCAAGCAACAAGCCCCAGAACTTCTTATCTCCGCTCGGCTTCTTACTATACAACTCTACCTGCTCGATAATCGGCTGCCAATCATCTGCTTTGTAATAAACAACCGTATGATTCACACCGGCAAACTCCTTGCCCTCTATCTCAATCGCACTCGGCTTCAAATTCGCATTCGCACAAATCTCACTGTACACAGACTGTGCTACCGTCACACCCATACAATGGTCCACTGACCATTTGCGCAGTGCCGCACGCATACTTCCCACCGTAAATGATACATCTACCTTCGTATCATCGTGGTAAGCTTCCAAAGCCTGCAACATATACTTTCTCGCATAATTCAAACGCGTGATAATCACACCGACCGGCACATCCATCATCCTTGCGATATCTTCGATTGTCATATAATCATAATAAAAAGCATATAAAGTAGCCTGATATAAATCCGGCAAATCTTCCAAATGACTTTCTATGACATTCGCCGACTCTTCGGTCTCTGCCCTTTTTGAAAGATTCAGCTCCTGCTCCTCCATCTCCAGACAGTCCGCCTCACGTGTCTGCTTCTTGCGATAATATCCACAGCCAACTGCATAGACCGTCTTGCCCAGCCACTCGTACATCACTTCCTGGCGCATCGCCTCCGGTGTTGCCAGCATCTTCAAATAGACCTCCTGCATCAGTTGCTGAATATCACTTTCTTTCTTCAGTATACTCTTTGCGCGAAGATACACATAATTGTAAGTCTTTGTGTAAATCTGATTGAATCTCTGTTCCATAAAAATCTCCCTTATCTTTTGCTCCCTCTTGTCGTTACACTTAAAACTCCATACCTGTCGATATTATAACACAAAAGATATAGAAATGGAAAGAAAAATATCCTTATATATGCTTTGAGCGTTTTCAGTCAGATACATTGCTAAGACGCAAAAAACACCCTAAAACTCGGCTTTTCCGAATTGTAGAGTGTTTCTTGTTAAGACTGCACCGTGCGTGCTAATATCCGAACCGATACCTATTGACGTGAGTTCCGCCAAGGTCATCGTTTTTGAACAATCCTTATAATTACAACCGATATAGATTCGGTCATCATCGTAAAGAATAATCTTATTTATAAATGTATCCACCAATCTCCTGCGATGTTCCAACTTATTTGTGCCATACTTACGCAAACCATTGAACCAATCAATAACGCCTTCCCTTGACAGTGTTGGCTTCACCATCTCCTCTTTAATAATCTGTACCGAAATCTCGGCTTTTTCTCTTTCAAGCGTTTCCAATCTTTCCTTAGTAGATGGAGTGATAATTCCCTGCTGCATTGCATTGAGCAAATTGTCAATACCGCGTAAGATATCTGCATACTGCCTTCTCAATAATGGCAATGTCGTATTATCAACTTCTTGGATTTCCATAATCTGATCTGTCAACATCTCAATCAATTCATCATCAAAGATAACCTTCCAGATATAATCAATGATAAGATTCTCTATCCATTCTTTCTTAACAGATTTCTTATCACATCCTTTGTGATACTTTACACCCACACATTTGTAATAGCGATACACTTTATTTTTCGTATGGCTTGTACCACTTTCGCCAACCATGTAGGACTCACACTTGCCACATACTAATTTGGTCGTAAGCAAATATTCATCCTCTGCTTTGTGTTTTCCCGGTGCTTTCTTATTTGCCACCATTCTTTCCTGAACTTGATTGAAAAGTTCCTCGCTAATGATAGCAGGGATCCCTCCCATCTTAACAATATTCCGATAACGATATTCGCCAATATACTTCCGATTATGAAGCATACGGGTAACACTGTTCACACTAATCTTGCCGCCTCGTTTTGTACAGACACCCTTCAGGTTCATCTCATCGGTAATCTCTTGCATCGAAGCACCCTCTGCATAATGCTTGAACGCAGTTGCCACCGCAGGAGCCACCAGAGGATCAATCTGAAACATTTGGTTATGGTCTATCGTATATCCAATCGGCAATGTCCCACCGGTAAATTTACATTTCAAAGCATTTTCCGTTAATCCACGAATCACTTTCTCCGAAAGGTCCGCCGAATAGTATTCAGCCATACCTTCGAGCAAAGATTCCAGTAATACTCCTTCTGCCGTATCTGAAATGATTTCTGTCGCCGAAATAACTTTCACACCATTCTTGCGAAGGACTGATTTGTAATGTGCAGAATCATAACGATTACGAGCAAACCTATCCAGTTTCCAAACGATAATTCGCTCAAAGTTTCCACTCGAACTATCTTTTATCATCTTCTGAAAATCAGGACGATTATCTGTTTTGGCAGACAACGCACGGTCAATATATGTACCGACAATCTGTATATCATTTTTGTTTGCAAAATCTTTGCATTCGCGCAACTGCCCTTCGATGGACTCTTCGCGCTGGTTATCTGATGAATATCGTGCATATATTACTGCGTTCATGGTTGTTCCTCCGCTTGCTTAGTCTCGTGTTTTTCACATTGTAGCATACATTTTGTAATTGTCGTAATTAATTATAAATAATTTAATGAATCCACTTTATTTCCGAACACATCGTATCTTATCAACGCACAATTCTGCCTTCGAAATAATATTCAAGCCCTTATGATAGATTTCGTTACTCAGCAATGGTTCATTAACGATAAATAGACCTATTACATCCCAATAACTAAAGGGATCTCCCCTCCGTGATTAACAATCACTTGGGACATCCCTTTCATTTGCTACAATTTTTTATTAAAATTCGGATATTCCTCATAAACGACAAATCCGAACCCATCTCCAACTCGGAGAAGGTTCGGATTTTACCGTCGACTGCGGATGACAGGAGTTGAACCTGCACGGTCGCCCACTAGAGCCTAAATCTAGCGCGTCTGCCAATTCCGCCACATCCGCATATCCATATGAAATTATGGAATAAAAAACACCAACCGTTGTATTGTGGTTAGTGTTTCAATGAAGCATCGGGGATTCGAACCCCGGACAACTTGATTAAAAGTCAAGTGCTCT
>JAXJPN010000033.1:0-7029 GCA_036311625.1 Faecalimonas sp. | reverse complement strand
TTGCAACACCATAGCTGGCGAGTAATGATAATAGGAGGTGCCATATGTACGCAATTATAGCAACAGGTGGTAAACAGTACAAAGTAGCCGAAGGCGATATCATTAAAGTAGAAAAACTTGGTGTAGAAGCCGGAGAGACTTTTACATTTGACCAAGTACTTGCGGTGAGCGATGCTGAGCTCAAGGTTGGGAATCCGACTGTAGAGGGCGCTACCGTTACAGCTTCTGTAATCGGTGACGGAAAAGCAAAGAAGGTAATCGTTTACAAGTATAAGAGAAAAAGCGGATACCACAAGAAGAATGGTCACAGACAGCAGTACACAGCAGTTAAGATCGAAAAGATCAACGCATAGTTTTGTGTTATGACCAGAATAACCGTTTATAAAAATGAATGGAATGAGTATGTTGGCTTTCGAGCTGACGGACATGCCGATTATGCGGAAGCCGGAGAGGACATTGTCTGTGCAGCGATTTCGATACTTACTTTGAATACAGTGAATGCGATTGAGACTTTTACTGAGGATGCATTTGTTGCCGATTCGGATGAAGAGTTGGGTTATCTTGCATTCCAACTATTACAAAGACCAAAGAAAGAAGCCGCATTACTTCTGAAGACTATGGTACTCGGGCTCGAGGACATAGCAAAAAATTACGAGAATTATATTGATTTTACATTTGAGGAGGTGTAATACCATGATGAATTTAAACCTTCAATTTTTCGCTCATAAAAAGGGAGTTGGTTCTACAAAGAACGGTAGAGACTCTGAGTCAAAGAGATTAGGTGCGAAAAGAGCTGACGGACAGTTTGTAAAAGCCGGAAACATTCTTTACAGACAGCGTGGAACAAAGATTCACCCAGGTACGAACGTAGGACGCGGTGGAGACGATACATTGTTTGCATTGGTTGACGGTGTTGTAAGATTCGAGAGAAAAGGACGCGATAAGAAACAGGTTTCTATCTATCCGGTAGCAGAATAAGAATTTTGCAAGTACAGCGAATTAGGCTTCAAATCATTTGGTTTGAAGCCTTGTTTTTTGTGATAAAGTTGTTTATACTTAGATTATTATACAAAAGTAGGTGAAACGATGTTTGCAGATAGAGCAAAGATTTTTATCCGTTCCGGCAAGGGCGGTGACGGACACGCAAGCTTCCGCAGGGAGCTATATGTTCCAAATGGCGGACCGGACGGAGGCGATGGCGGTCGCGGAGGCGATGTGATTTTTGAGGTTGACGAGGGTTTGAATACACTCGTAGATTATCGTCATAAAAGAAAATATTGTGCCAAAGACGGCGAACAGGGCGGTAAGAGACGTTGTCACGGCAAGGATGCCGATGATATTATTCTAAAAGTGCCGGAAGGCACCGTAATCAAAGAAGCGAATTCTGGAAAAGTCATTGCGGATATGTCAGGCGAGAACCGCAGACAGACCATTTTAAAAGGCGGAAAAGGTGGACTTGGGAACCAACATTTTGCGACAGCGACAATGCAGGTGCCAAAGTATGCCCAGCCCGGACAGCCGGCACAGGAGCTGGAAGTATTGTTAGAGCTGAAGGTAATTGCAGATGTTGGTTTAGTAGGCTTTCCGAACGTTGGGAAATCTACTCTTTTATCACGTGTGACAAATGCGAATCCAAAGATTGCCAATTATCATTTCACGACCTTGAATCCTAATTTGGGTGTCGTGGACTTAGAAGGCGCTGATGGATTTGTCATTGCGGATATTCCGGGACTGATTGAGGGTGCGTCAGAAGGTATTGGTCTTGGACATGAATTTTTGCGCCATATTGAACGCACAAAGATGATGATTCATGTGGTGGATGCCGCATCTTCCGAAGGAAGGGATCCGATTGATGATATATACAAAATCAATGCGGAGCTGGCTTCTTACAATCCGTCAATTGCAGAACGTCCGCAGGTCATAGCAGCTAATAAGACGGACTTGATTTTTGCAGAGGATGAAGACCCTGTTGCAAAGATTCGAGCTGAATTCGAGCCACAAGGAGTCCCTGTATTTGCAATTTCGGGTGTGTCAGGAGACGGTATCAAAGAGCTTTTATATTTTGTGAATGACAAGTTAAAGACGCTAGAGCAAAAGACGCTTGTATTCGAACAAGAATACTTCCCGGAAGAAGAGTTGATTCACGAAGATTTGCCATATACAGTGGAGGTAGAAGATGGCATCTATGTGGTAGAAGGTCCAAAGATAGAGAAGATGCTTGGGTATACGAATTTGGATTCTGAAAAGGGATTCGCTTTCTTCCAGAAATTCTTGAAAGATAGTGGTATCTTGGAAGATTTAGAGAATGCAGGAATCGAAGAGGGTGATACGGTTCGCATGTATGGACTGCAATTTGACTATTATAAGTAGAAGATAGGAGATACAGATATGACTTCAAAGCAGAGAGCATATTTAAAGAGCCTCGCAATGGTGATGGATCCGATTTTTCAGATTGGAAAGTCTAGTATTACACCGGAGCTGACAGCTGCGATTGGCGAAGCCTTAGAGGCAAGAGAATTGATTAAGATTAAAGTACTTCAGAATTGCTTAGATGACCCAAAAGAATTGGCACAGCTTTTGGCTGAGCGCACACACGCTCAGGTTGTGCAGGTAATTGGTAAAAAGATTGTGTTGTATAAAGAAGGAAAAGACGAGAAAAAGAAGATTGTCTTGCCTTAAAGTCGAGGTGCATATATGAAGATTGGTATTGTAGGTGGAACATTTGACCCGATTCACAATGGACATTTAATGCTGGGGGAATATGCGAAACGACAATATGCGCTTGATGAGATTTGGTATATGCCTAACGGAAATCCTCCACACAAAGAGAATGCTTCTATCGTTTCAAGTGTGCAGGACCGTGTGGAGATGGTCTCGCTTGCAATTGCCGGCATTTCGGATTTTAAGCTTCAGTTATTTGAGGTAGAACACGAGGAAGTGCATTATTCGTATCAGACGATGGCGCATTTTCGCAAAGCATATCCAGAGCATCAATTCTTTTTTGTGCTTGGTGCAGACTCGTTGTTTCAACTTGAAAAATGGGTGCATCCGGAGCTTTTACTAAAAGAGTGCACCATATTGGCGGCTTTTCGCGATGAAGTAAGCGAAGATAAGATGCAGGCGCAGATTGCATATTTGAATCAAAAGTATGGCGGGGATATAAGACTTTTAAACACCCCCAATATAGATGTTTCTTCTAGCGAGATTCGCAAGAAATTTGAATGTAGTGTCTCTATAAAAAACGAAGTGCCACTGCCTGTATACGCATATTTACATCTGAAGCAGTTGCTCCCCAAGAAGCGCTTTATACACACGATGGGGGTTGTGCATACAGCGAGGGATTTGGCGATTCGTTATGGACAAGACATTGCAAAAGCGATGCTTGCCGCCTTATTGCACGATTGTGCAAAAGGAATCCCTGCCGAAAAGCGAATTGCACTTTGTAAGGACTATGAGTTAGAAGTGTCTGCGTCCGAGCAGATGAATGCCGAGCTATTGCATGCAAAGCTTGGCGCACAGCTCGCGAAGAGCCACTATGGTGTGTCTGATGCAGAAATCCTTGATGCAATTCGTTATCACACCACAGGACGCCCAAAAATGACGTTTTTAGATAAGATAATCTATATTGCGGATTACATTGAACCGAACCGCAAAGATGCCCCAAATCTCAAGAGAATGCGAGAGCTGGCGTTTGTAGATATTGAGCAGTGTCTATATTGCATTTTGGAACAGTCGCTTGCATACTTAAAAACAAAAAACGAAGTGATTGATCCGATGACAGAACAAACTTACTTTTATTACAAATCGCTGTTGAAAGAATGAAACATTAGGAAATAAGAAAGGATATAGATATGGAACAAGCAAAATTGATGGCAAAATTGGCGTATAAAGCATTAGACGACAAAAAGGGAGAGGATATCAAATTGATTGATATCTCAAATATTTCTGTACTCGCAGACTATTTTTTGATTGCAAATGGTAGTAACGAGAATCAGGTGCGTGCTCTAGTGGAAGCGGTGGAAGAGGAGCTTTCAAAAGCTGGCATTGAGGTGAAACAGCGTGAAGGATACGGACTCGGAAATTGGGTGTTACTCGACTTCGGCGACCTTATCGTGCATGTGTTTGACAAGGAAAATCGTCTTTTCTATGATTTGGAACGAATCTGGAGAGACGGAAAAAGCGTATCCATTGACGAACTTTAGAATGAATATAAGATTAAAAGACCCAAGAACGAATCTTGGGTCTTTCCTAATTCTTAATCTTAATGCATAAAGCGGAACACACCGAACACTTTTCCGACAATCTCGCAATTCTCAACAATAATCGGTTCCATCGCATCGTTCTCCGGTTGTAGTCTGTAATAGCCATCTTCCTTATAAAAAGTCTTAACGGTTGCACTGTCATCCACAAGTGCGACGACCATCTCACCGTTCGAGGCAGTAGGACGCTTCTCCACAAGAACAAAATCTCCATCTAGAATACCGGCATTGATCATACTTTCACCTCTTACCTTCAACAAGAAAGATTCGTTATTCGGCATAAAATCAACCGGAATCGGGAAGTAATCCACAATATTCTGTTCAGCGAGAATAGGTTCACCGGCAGCAACCTGACCTACAATCGGTACATTTGCCATCTCGCGGCGCATCAGATTGAATTCGTCATCCATAATCTCTATGGCACGTGGCTTTGTTGGGTCACGGCGAATATACCCATTCTTCTCCAATGTCTCAAGATGCGAGTGGACAGAAGAAGTAGAGCGTAAATTGACAGCCTCACAAATCTCACGAACAGCCGGCGGATAACCGACCCTTAAAATCTCGGATTTGATGTATTCTAAAATTTCTAATTGCTTTTGACTGATTTTCCCTTGTGCCATAGCGATTCCCCCTAATCTAATTGGTTTGTTTTTTATAGTCTAACATAGCTTTTCGCAAAAAGCAAACAAATGTTTAGAAAATATGTTCGATTTTTTTGAAAAATAGTGTTGACAAACGGATGTTCGTGTTTTATACTAAAATCACAAACAGAACAATTGTTCGGAACAGATATTCGAAAACGGGTTATTAAGGAGTATATTTACATACAGGGGGATAAAGAATATGACTAGACAGGAAAGAAGAGTCAGGGCAAGATGCAGAAGAGAGAAAGAGGTTGCACGCAAGAAGATGATTTTGCTTTTCAGTGTTGCGTTATGTATCGTAATCGGAAGCATTATAGGCGGCAGCTTGTTTGCATCTGCAAAGGGAAGTTCTACGGATTATGACACACGATATAAGTATTATAAGAGCATTGTTATTGAGGATGGCGATTCCCTTTGGAGTATCGCATCAGAATATTATGATATGACAAAAGAAAGCAAACAGGATTACATTCAGGAATTGGTTTCAACGAACAAGCTGGCATCAGATAAGATTCATACAGGACAACATTTAATTGTTGCATATTACGATAACCAGCTCAAATAATGAAGACTCTATATATGACCGGGTACGGAAGATAAGTGTTGTTCACTGTACTCGGTCCCTTTTTGCCGATTTCAATCTATACGACAAACACCAATTTTTCCAAAAGATATAGACAAAAAAGCCCGTATATGCTATACTTTATACAGTTTATAGGCACTACTTTCAGAAAGGACAACTTTTATGGCCAAAGATATCAAAACCTACTACGAACAATCCTACATCGACAACACACTTCGTTTACGCGAAGTTTTAAAGAGCTTGCCACCATTTGCACGTGATTATTTTCGTGCAATTGAGCCCACAACATCCGCAAAAACACGAATTTCCTATGCATATGACTTACGGGTCTTTTTAAACTTTCTAATTGAAAATAACCCCGTTTTTGAAGCTTACACAACGAATCAATTCACATTTCAAGATTTAGAGAACATTGAAGCTGTTGATTTAGAGGAATATTTAGATTATCTGAAGGTATACGTCTCCACCGACGATAAGCAGATTACGAATACTGAGCGTGGACTTGCACGCAAATTTTCCTCTTTAAGTAGCTTCTATGCATATTTATATAAGCACAAATACATCTCAAAGAATCCGACTGTCTTTGTCGATAAGCCCAAAGTGCACGAAAAGGCGATTATACGTTTGGATGTAGATGAGGTTGCCATGTTGCTTGATTATGTAGAAAGCTGCGGCGACCAACTAAGCGGTCAGAAAAAGGTATATTACGAAAAGACACGTGCACGTGATTTGGCAATCTTAACCCTGTTACTTGGTACCGGAATTCGTGTATCTGAATGTGTCGGTTTAGATATTGATGATGTTGACTTTAAGAACAACGGCATTACAGTGACACGAAAAGGCGGCAATCAGATGGTTGTATATTTTGGTGACGAAGTACAGAATGCACTTGAGAATTATTTAGAGACAAAAAGAGCCTCTACTACTCCCCTGCCGGGTCATGAGAATGCCCTCTTCCTATCTACACAACGAAAGCGTATCGGTGTGCAGGCTGTAGAGAATATGGTAAAGAAATACGCCAGACAGGTAACTCCGAACAAGAAAATTACACCACATAAGCTAAGAAGCACCTATGGTACAAATCTATATAAAGAAACCGGTGATATCTATCTTGTAGCAGATGTTTTAGGTCACAAAGATGTCAATACAACAAGAAAGCATTATGCCGCAATTGATGATGACAGAAGGCGCAAGGCTGCCGGAGTTGTAAAATTGCGTGAAAATTAAAGCTATAGGAATACAATAAGGAGCCTCCAAGCATCGGAAGCTCCTTTTTCTTAATTCAATGGGCTAAATTGCACCAATGGTGTCTTTTCAGACATCGGCAGGAAAGTATAGCCATTTTGTATTCCCCAAAATAATATCTTCTCTACCGCAGTTACACTATTGGCATGAATATCGTGTTGCAGTACAACAGAAACATTTTGCCGTTGTATGCCATTTATTACATTGTTTGCAATTGCATCTACCGTTTTGGCACCACCAGCATCTCCACTGCTTACATTCCAATCACAGTATAAATAGCCATGATACGCAAGTGATC
>JAXJPN010000032.1:0-4611 GCA_036311625.1 Faecalimonas sp. | reverse complement strand
TCTCTGCTTGACGCGCCCATCCCCGTCCGCTTATAATAATTGTGTATGGCCATGCGCACACGCGCAGCCATCTGTCAGCATCATTTCATTGCTTTCCTATGTAGGGGAGAGAAGTTTTGCTTCTGCCCGACTGTAGTAATAGGTATGGTCAGAGAGCACTTCTTCTTTCGGAACCTGCGAGTCGTTGATTTCCACAATCATTTCATTGATTTCTGCAAGTGTTAGGGTGGTGCTTGCCGGCAGAATAATCAGTTCGTGAATGCTGCTTGGAAGCAGATAATAATCACAGTCTAAGGTTTCGCCGATTTTTTCTAAGATATCCGGGTACAGCATACAGGCCGCACCGAAATGTCGCTGCACATTTGAAAGTACATAAAGATAACTTTCTTCCTCCTCGTAATCCTCTTCACCGAGCAGCTCATGAATTAAGCTGTGCATCGGTAAGTATTCTGCAGGGAGTAATTTTGGCGTATTTACCTTAGCAAGCTGATAGAGCAGTTCTTTACAGATTCCCCAGTGTTCGAGCATAGTGTTCGTGACGGGGATGGTCGCAGTCCCTTTTTCTGTGCAGTCCAGCAGGAGATAAAAGACGATTGCGAGGTCAAAGAAGGAAATATGAGGAAGCTGTGAGAGTAGCTTTTTGTTTTTCTCATAATGAATGAGTTTATAAACCAGTCTCGGCCTTGCCAGTTCAAATTCCTGTACCTGTCTTGCGTCCCACGATTGTTCGCATTTGATTTCATCATACAAAGAGGCGATGTTCTCAGCGATAGAATCGGCATCGCGACCATCTTCGTATTGCATATAATATTCTTCCAGATAGATTGCGGGAGAAATGTTAATGTCCTTTTGGGAAAAGACCAGCCCTGTACGGTGAGAATCGTTGTTCCGTATCGTATCATATGTATGAATGTTGATTTCTGAGGCGAGCAGCCCCGTGACTTTCTCTTGGATAAGAGATACAAATTCTTGATAGTTCATAGAGTCTCCTTTCATCAGGAGTCGCATCTCTACACGAATTTGTGAGATATTATGGTGAAGTGATTATAGCGGAAAAGAAAGGAAAATGCAAGCTTTACTTTTAAAAATAAATGTGATACGATAAAGAGGTCGTTCAGACAGGCATACACCTATAGCTCAGTGGATAGAGCACTGCCCTCCGGAGGCAGGTGCGGCGGTTCGAGTCCGCCTAGGTGTGTCTTTTTTTATGACTTAAAGGAGCGAAGATGAGAGAGTATAAGAAAGCATTTCGAAAAGCATTTCCATATACGATTCCGGTACTTACCGGTTACTTATTCATCGGAACCGCTTTTGGCGTGATGTACGCAGAAAAGGGGTACTCTTTTTTGTGGGCAATTTTGATGAGCGCGTTGGTATTTGCGGGGTCGGGACAGTATCTTGCTGTGAATTTTTTTGTGCCGGGTGTTTCTTTTTTGCAGGTTATTTTTTTGACCTTTATGGTGAATGTCAGACATGTCTTCTACGGCATTTCCCTTGTGGAACGTTTCAACCGTTTTGGGAAGCTCCGCTGGTATATGATTTTCGGACTGACAGATGAGACCTATTCCTTGCTTTGCACAACGAAGGTGCCGGAGGGGGTAGAGGAGGAGAAATTCTTGTTTGCTATTACACTTTTGGACCATTCGTACTGGATACTGGGCTCTGCAATCGGAGCCATTGCAAAGACCTTATTGCCAATCAGCTCGGAAGGAATTGAGTTTGCAATGACGGCGCTTTTTGTTGTGATTTTTATTGAACAATGGATGGAAAAGAAGAACCGCATACCGGCAGTTATTGGGGTGGTGTGCGCTGCGATTGGTGTGTTGGTTTTCGGTGCGGATAACTTTGTACTTCCAACGATGTTGTGTATTCTTTTGCTGCTATTTATTGGCAGAAAAAGATTGGATGGAGAGGAGGATGCCATATGCCGATAAGTGCAGAACTATCTTTCTTAATCATACTTGTGACGGGAATCACCACATTTATGACACGTGTCATTCCCTTTCTTTTGTTTCCGAAGGGAAAGGAGATTCCAAAGACGGTGCAGTATCTTGGAAAAGTATTGACGCCGGCGGTAATCGGTATGCTGGTCGTGTATTGCTTGAAGGATACGAAGCTTTTGCAGACACCGTTTGGTGTGCCGGAACTCATTTCTGTTGCGGTGGTTACACTCTTACATATTTGGAAGCGCAACAATTTGCTGAGTATCGGTGTGGGCACAGTGCTCTATATGGTGTTGATACAAGTTGTTTTTTGATGAAAGCTATGATAAAATGTGTGAAATAGATGGAGGATGGAAGTTATGAAAAGAGTGCTTGAGATTTTGACAATCGATTTAGAGCTTGCTTTTGAACAAGCCGGATATGACAGACAGTATGCAAAGGTGAGTCTGTCGAATAGACCGGATTTGTGTGAATATCAGTGTAATGGAGCGATGGCAGCCGCAAAGGCATACCGCAAGGCACCGATTCAGATTGCGAATGAAGTGGTGGCAATGTTGGAAGGCAATGCGCATATCGCGAAGATTGAAGCTGTGATGCCGGGCTTTATCAATATCATTTTGGATGCGCAATTTTTGGCAGAGTATCTGCAGGAGATGGATGCGCAGGAGAAGCTTGGTGTAAGTGAGCCAAAGAAGCAGAAGACGATTGTTTTGGATTATGGCGGAGCGAATGTGGCAAAGCCGCTTCATGTCGGACATTTGCGTTCAGCGGTTATCGGTGAGAGTATCAAGCGTATCACAAAATATGCAGGGCATAAGGTGATTGGAGATGTGCATTTGGGCGACTGGGGTTACCAGATGGGTCTTGTCATCACAGAGCTGAAAAAGCGTCAGCCTGAGCTCGTATATTTTGATGAGGAGTATACAGGAGAATATCCGACAGAGTCTCCATTTACGATTGCAGAGCTGGAGGAGATTTATCCGACGGCAAGTGCTTATGCAAAGGAGCATGAGGAATATAAGGAAGAAGCTTTACAGGCAACCTTCCTTTTGCAGAATGGACATCGTGGATATACCGCAATTTGGAAGCATATTATGCAGGTTTCGGTAGCGGATTTGAAGAAGAATTACGGCAATCTGAATGTGGAGTTTGATTTGTGGAAGGGCGAAGCGGATGCGCAGCCATATATTCCGGAGATGGTCGAGTATCTTAAGAAGGAAGGCTATGCGTATCTGGATCAGGGCGCACTTGTCGTAGATGTCAAGGAAGAGACAGACACGAAGGAGATTCCGCCGTGTATGATTTTGAAATCAGACGGTGCGGCTTTGTATGACACGACAGACTTGGCGACTTTGGTAGAACGCGAGAAGTTGTATCAGCCGGACGAAGTCATCTATGTGACAGATAAGCGGCAGGAACTGCATTTCATTCAAGTGTTCCGCTGTGCGAAGAAGACAAAGATTGTGGGTGAAGATACGGTGCTTACCCACATTGGTTTTGGCACGATGAACGGGAAAGATGGTAAGCCGTTTAAGACCAGAGATGGCGGTGTGATGCGATTGGAGCATTTGATTGCGGATATCAATGAGAAGATGTATGAAAAGATTGTGGAGAATCATGCAATCGATGAGGCGGAAGCAAGAGAGACTGCAAAGAAGGTTGGACTTGCGGCACTGAAGTATGGTGATTTGTCGAACCAGGCAGCGAAGGACTATGTTTTTGATGTGGACCGTTTTATTTCCTTTGAAGGAAACACAGGTCCGTATATTCTGTATACGATTGTGCGTATCAAGTCGATACTTGGCAAATATACAGAGAGTGGAAAGCAGATTTCCGGGTGCAAGCTGCGAGCGGCTTCTTCCGACAGTGAAAAAGCTTTGATGTTGGAAGTTTCCAAGTACAATGCGGTGATTGAAAGTGCTTGCGAAGAACTTGCACCGCATAAGATTTGCGCGTATATTTATGATTTATCGAACGCGTTTAATCGTTTTTATCACGAGACCAAGATACTTGCAGAGGCAGATGAAGAGAAGCAGGCGGGATATATAGCCCTTTTGAATCTAACCAAACGTGTATTAGAGGCATGTATTGATATGTTGGGATTTGAGGCACCGGAAAGGATGTAAGAGATGACAGAAAAGTTGTACTACAAAGACAGTCATATGCGGAGTTTTACTGTGACCGTGCTGGAGTGCAAGCAGACAGAGGAGGCTTATGAGGCGGTTCTTGACAGAACTGCCTTTTTCCCCGAAGGGGGCGGACAGTGTGCAGATATTGGCACACTTGGAGATGCCCGTGTTCTGGATGTGCAGGAAAAAGACGGCGTGATTTATCATACGTTGGACAAAGCGCTGGAAGTGGGAGCTGCCTATGATGCTGAAATCGATTGGGAGCTGCGGTTTTCTGCGATGCAGCAACACTCGGGAGAACACATTGTTTCCGGTATTGTACATCGTTTGTACGGCTATCAGAACATTGGATTTCATATGGGAAAAGATGCCATTACGATGGATTTTGATGGCGTACTCACAAAGCAGCAGCTTCGAGAGATTGAATATCTTGCAAATGAAGTCGTGGTAAGGAATGCAGAGATTACAACTCTATTTCCGACAAAGGAAGAGTTGCACACGATGAGCTATCGAAGCAAGATGGAGATTCCGGGACAGGT
>JAXJPN010000031.1:0-8413 GCA_036311625.1 Faecalimonas sp. | reverse complement strand
TACACAGGGACAATTATCTACAAATTACCTATATGTTATTTTGGATTACACTAACACTAATTATGTCAATTTGGCTATTGTGTAGCGGAAAAGCAACTGAGATGAGAAAGAACAAAAAGAAAAGAACAAAGTATTTTGTATTATTGTTCGCAGTTTTAATCTTAGCAACCTTTCTTGTGACTGCTCTACTGACAATACTATAAGCTGCTTAAAACAGTCGAAAGTAAGTTTATTTTTCATCATTAACACAGAACTCCTCTTTAACATATAACGAAAGAGGAGTTCTCGCAATACACCTACAAAAACATTTTCAAACTCACCGGCACTTTTTTCTTCTTTTCCCAAGTTTTCACCATTTGTTCCTTTAAGAACGCCTTAAACCCCTCAATCTCGCCAGTCTTGTCATATACAGACAATGCCAGATAATAAGTCTGTTTATCCTCGTTATACAATACCACCGGCGGATAGCCGTGCGTCATCAGGTAGTAGTTAAGGAGGGTCCTCCCCACACGCCCATTCCCGTCCGCAAATGGATGAATTTCCTCAAAGCGCAGATGCAAATACGCTGCAATTGTTAGTACATCTCCGCCTTCGGCTTCTACTATCTCCGCAAGCAAATCTGCTAAATCCGCTTCTACTTCTTCGGGAACACTGCCGACGCCATCTCCAGTCACATAATCATGCAACTTCCATGCTCCCGGTCTCTCTCCCTTCTGATAACGTGTTTCGTCATAACATCCTTTCATCAACTGCCGATGGAGTTCCAAAATGAAATTCGGAGTAAGTGGTGCCTTTTCTGCAATCTTATCAACTACGAATTCAAAACAGTCCTTTTGGTTCTTGATTTCAAACAGTGTGCGCAAGTCACCTGTATAATTTACCACGCTTCCATTCTCGAAAATCTCCCTTGTATCATGGAGTGTGATTGTTTCATTCTCAATTCTGTTCGAATGATATGCAAACAAAATTCTGAAATTGTCCAACACAGTATAGATATCTTCTTTTGTATCTGTTTTCTCTTTTTTCCACCAAGCGAGAACGTCTTCATACTTCATGCCTATAAGACTCCCTTCCGTACTATTTTTACTAGTGTACCATGAAAAGCTCTTCAACAGGAAAATAATTTACTATCATTCTCACCCTCTGATGTCAACACTACTTTATCAGCATCGCATCTCCAAAGCTAAAGAAACGATATCTTTCCTCGATTGCCTTCTGATACGCACTGAGCACCTGCTCCCTCCCTGCTAATGCCGACACCAGCATCACCAGTGTGGATTCCGGCAGATGAAAATTCGTAATCAGCTTGTCGAGCACCTTAAACTTGTAGCCCGGATAGATGAATATCTCCGTCCAGCCACTGCATGCGCGCAATGTTCCATTCTCATCTGCTGCCGATTCCACTGTTCTACAACTTGTCGTACCTACACAGATAACACGATTGCCATTCTCTTTTGCGCGGTTTATCTTCCCCGCTGCCTCCTCATCAATCTGATAGAACTCGGAATGCATATGGTGTTCTAAGATATTCTCCACCTTCACAGGACGGAAGGTGCCAAGTCCCACATGCAAGGTCACGCGAGCGATATCCACGCCCTTCTCTTCAATCTTTTTGAGAAGCTCCGGTGTGAAGTGCAAGCCTGCTGTCGGTGCCGCTGCCGAACCCGTATGCTTTGCATACACAGTCTGATAGCGGTTCTTATCCTGTAACTGATGTGTAATATACGGTGGCAGGGGCATCTGACCGAGCTGGTCTAAAATCTCCTCAAAAATCCCCTTGTATTCAAAACGAATCAAGCGGTTTCCTTCCTCTACCACATCGACTACTTCACCCACAAGAAGTCCGTCTCCAAAGCTGATTCGGGTGCCGACTCTTGCCTTCTTTCCCGGCTTCACAAGCGTTTCCCAAGTGTCATTCTCCATACGCTTTAACAGCAGAACTTCAATCTTTGCCTCCGTACCCACGCGAGAGCCGATAAGCCTCGCCGGCAACACCTTCGTATCGTTAATCACAAGGCAATCACCCGGATTTAAGTAGCCTATAACATCGCGAAAGACGTGGTGCTCCACGTCTCCCGACTCTTTGTCTAACACGAGAAGCCTTGAACTTGAACGATCCTCTAAAGGGTCCTGCGCAATCAAGTCTTCCGGTAAGTCAAAATAAAAATCTTCTTTTCTCATAAACTCAAATTTATCCTCTCATCTGTGCCCCAAACTGCTCTCCAAGTGCAGCAACGACCTTCTCTACCACTGCATCGGTCATCTCATCGCTCACATCTGCATCATCTGAAACAAGCTGCAAGTTAAATGCCATACTCTTCTTATCCGCGCCCAGCTTCTCGCTCTCGAAGATATCGAACAAGCTTACCTTGCGAATCAACGCATCACAAGCGCTGATTGCATCCATAATCGTGCCGCATTCCACACCCTTATCAATCAAGATGGAGATATCGCGGCTGTTGCTTGAAAATCCACTTTCCGGCACATACTTGATAGCTGTCTTGAACAAGCCGGTCAAGGTGCTGTAATCGATTTCTGCGATGAAAATCTTGGTGTCTGCCTTCTTACCTGCTGCAATGTTCAAGCTGTCCACAACCTCGTATCTAAGCTGACCAAAATGTCCAATTTGCACTCCCTGACAATATACGAAAGCAGTTCTGCCCGGATGTAAATAAGCCACTTCCCCTCTCTTGTAAGAGAAGGTCAAATCATTGTAGCTCGCAAAACTCTCTAAGGTATCTTTCAACGCAAAGAAATCTTCAGAAGCGCCACAGGTTCCAAGACAAAGAATCTTCTTCTCTACCGGTGGTTCGCTAAGCGGCAATGCCTTCGGCAGATATACATTTGCAAGTTCGAAGAAACGCATTGCTTCGTTGCCATTTTTGATATTGTTCTCCATCACCTTTACCATAGATGGTGCCATAAGCGTTCTCATAATGCTGAGATTCTCAGTGATTGGATTCAAAAGCTCTACGACCTTTCGCTCATCCGCATCTTCCGAAATCAGGAACTGGTCAAAGTCTGTCTTTGCCGTCATCGCGATGGTCTGCACTTCGTAATATCCCTGTGAACAGAGGTACTCTTTCACTGCCAGCTCTTTTGACTGGTATCTGTTGAGACCGCCATTTGTCACCTTCGCATCATCGAGGAAGGTCGGCACAACCTTATCGTAACCGTACTCGCGGATGATTTCCTCCGCAATGTCTTGATAACTTTCCACATCCTCGCGGTATCTCGGAACAGCAAGCGTCAACACGCCGTCATTTAACTCTACCTCAAACTGAAGCGCAATTAAGATACTTACCATCTCCTCTTGTGGAACCACGATACCAAGAACGTCATTCACCTTTGCTGTCTCTACTTGAATCACTCTCTTTTCCGTAGATGCACCGCCGGACACATCAAAGTGGCTGGAACTTACTTTTGCACTTCCAAGTGTCTCTACTAAATTTAATGCACGGGCAAGACCGCACTCTACGGTGTACTCGTCAATTCCCTTTTCAAAACGTGCTGCGGAATCCGAGCGAAGTCCTAAGCCCCTTGATGTCTTACGCACACTGTCTTTCAAGAACTTTGCAGCCTCAAAGAGAACCTCTGTCGTGGTCTCCTTGATTTCGCTGTTCAGACCGCCCATCACACCTGCAAGACCAACTGCCTTTGCCTTATCGCAAATCACAAGATTATTGTGATTTAGCACGCGCTCTTTCTCATCCAAAGTCACGAGCTTCTCGCCATCCTCTGCACGGCGAACTACGATAGACGAGCCTTCTAAATCATTTAAATCAAATGCGTGCATCGGCTGGCCGATTTCCAACAATACATAATTCGTGATATCTACCATCGCATTGATTGCGTTGTGACCGCTTGCAATCAATCGTCTCTTCATCCAAAGCGGAGATTCACATACCTTCACATCGTAAACATAATGTCCCAAATATCTTGGACAAGTTTCTTTATCCAATACCGTCACGCTAATGTCTGCATTGACTGTGCCATCTTCTGTATAGGTGTATGCAGGTTCTTTCAGCGGCTTCTTTAAAAATGCCGCCACTTCTCTTGCAATACCAAGCACAGACTGGCAGTCCGGACGGTTTGCCGTAATGCTGATGTCAAACAAGTAATCGTCAAGTTCCAGATACTCTCGCATCTCCATACCAAGTGGTGCGTCCTCTGCGAGAATCATAATTCCGTTCACATCTGCTCCAGGATACCACTCCTTGTCAATCTGCAGCTCCTCTCCTGAGCAAAGCATACCATAAGAAACCATATCCACCATCTTTCTTGGCTGAATATCAAGTCCGCACGGAAGCTTTGCACCAACGAGTGCCGCCGGCACCTTTGCCCCTACAAATACATTGTCTGCACCTGTCAAGATGAGGTGGTCGTGGCCCATCTCGCCACAGTCCACATGACAGATTTGCAAATGTGTTCCCTCATAATGCTCCATAGCCGTAATCTGACCTACGACTACTTTGTCCATATTTTCTCCAAGATAGTCGATTCCCTCTACCTCAAAACCTGCTGAGAATAGCTTGGTCTCGAGTTCTTTGTAATCGACATCGATATCTACATATTCTTTTAACCAACTATATAATACTTTCATAATCCCCTCCGACTTATGCCTTGAACTGTTTTAAGAATTCTACGTCATTTTCAAACAACTTACCCATATGGTTGATTCCATATTTGAGCATTGCAATACGCTCGATACCGATACCAAATGCAAGTCCGGAATACGCATTCGAGTCAATTCCGCAGTTCTCCAGTACCTTGTTGTTTACGATTCCGCCGCCGAGCACCTCAATCCAGCCGGTACCCTTGCAAAGTGAACAGCCCTTGCCACCACATTTAAAGCAGCTTACGTCAACCTCTACCGAAGGCTCTGTAAATGGGAAATAAGACGGACGCAGTCTGGTCTTTGCCGCATCAGAGAACAATGCTTTGACAAACTGGTCTAACATTCCCTGTAAGTCACAAAGTGTAATATGCTTGTCTACAACAAGGCCTTCCATCTGGCTGAACATCGGCGAGTGTGTCGCATCGCTGTCAGAGCGGAATACCTTACCCGGTACAAGTACCTTAATCGGTGGCTTCTGCTTATCCATCACACGAATCTGTCCCGGTGATGTATGGGTACGAAGAAGCAAATCTTCTGTCAGCCAGAAGGTGTCCTGCATATCTCTTGACGGATGGTCTTTCAACACATTCAGTCTTGTAAAGTTGTGGTCATCATCTTCGATTTCCGGCCCCTCAAACACATCAAAGCCCATGCCGACAAACACGTCGATAATCTCATTCTTAATACAAGTCAGTGGATGTAAATTCCCTGCCTGCACGCCTTTCACCGGAAGGGTTACATCTACCTTCTCCTCCTCGTAACGGGCAAGCATTGCCTGCTTCTCAATCTCTTCTTTCTTTGCATCGTAAATAGCCTGAATGCGCACCTTAATGTCATTGACACTCTGTCCATAAGCCTTCTTCGCTTCATTTGGAACATCTTTAATGCCACTCATCAATTTCTGAACCACGCCGCCTTTCCCAAGATATTTCGTCCAGAAATCGCCAAGCTGCTTTGCGTCCTGCACAAGTGCCAGCTCTTCTTGGCAAAGATCCCAGTCAGTTTTAAATGTTTCCATACTCATAATAAAATCTCCTTTTCCTCATTGTCAACACAAAAAATCCTCATCCCTACAAAGGGACGAGGTCAATCGCGGTACCACCCTAATTCCCGGCAACAGCCGAGCACTTAAGTCTGCGTAACGTGCAGCGACGTCATCTCCTACTCCTCCAAAAATGAATTTCAAAGACGCAGCTCCCGTGTGAAATTCGATTCTAATCTGAACCTAAGGAAGCTTCCAGCCAACGGCCTCCTCTCTCTGTTGGAAAATCAGTCTCTACTATACACGATCCTTGCTTTTTCTAAATTATTCAAATTCCTTTATATTCTACCACATTATTCCTCAATGTCAACACGTTGCTTCAGATTTTCCTCAATCCAAACGTTGATTTCTCCACCTAAAAGCAGAATATACATACAGAAATACAACCACAACATAATGAGCACAATCGTAGTCAGACTTCCGTACATATTCGTAAAACCTTTGAAGATATCCGTATAAATGGAAATCACATAAGAAGCCAGTGTCCAACCAATAGCAGTAAACACAGCGCCCGGAAGCTGTAGCTTCACACGGCGTCTGTGGTTCGGCAAGAAACGGTAAATGCAAATAAACAGTAGCATCAATACCAACATCATCACAATAGTACGAATTTCAATAATAAACTGTACGACAAACTGCAAAAACGGCAAATGTTTAACCAGCAGCATCCCGATACCGTTACCAAATCCAAGCAAAAGCAAACAAAGGACAATCGAAAGAATCAAAAGCACCGTATAGAAAGCCGCTCTTATACGAAGCACAAAATAATTTCGCGTCTCCTGCTCGCCGTGAATACAGTTCAGACCATTTGTAATTGCAAGCGTGCCACGTCCTGCTGACCAGATGGCAATCAATGCCGTCACAGGGATAATTGCGCGCGATTGGTTGTAAACTTCATTGATAATCGACACGATAGTCGTACGAATCGTCGCCGGAAACAGTTGGTAAGCGGCTGTCATCACATCTGCCTTCGTGAGCGGCGTATATTGCACCAGCGTCATCAAAAGCAAAATAATCGGAATCAAAGAAAGCACCAAAAAGAAAGCCGACTGCGCAGCGTAAGCCGCTACATGGTCGTCTACTACTCTCTGCATAAATTTGAAAATTTTATCAAAAAATGCTTTCATCCGCTGTCTCCTTATTTTTACTTATGTCGCAATCATACCACGTTTTTCTCTTTCCGTAAAGAATTATCGTATGCCAGCGCCTTTATCGTATCGTCACGCCTGTGTAAAAACAACACAAAATCTCCCGATAATTCTTGCCTGCCTTTGCCATCTCATTGGCACCATTCTGGCTCATACCGATACCATGCCCATATCCGCCACCGCGTATGATATAATTTCCATTTGCTTTTTCTATCGTAAAGAAGGCACTTGGAAGCAAGCTCTTACAACTGGTCTGTGTGCCGTCTTGTTTTACAATTGTATAGGAACCGGAAAGCGCACGGCGAATTTTATTTTCCGTAGCCACCGTCACGCTTCCCTTTGTCCCCTGTGCCGTAATCTCCTGTACAATTCCGCCATCGCCCGTCTTGCTCACTGCAAGTGATACCAGACTCCCTATCTCCGTCTGCGTATTCAGCTCAATGCTGTCGGACATTGTCTGCTCCGGCACCGTTGCCGTCCAACGATACCAAGGCAAAGCTGCCTCATAATCACTTCCATCTTCCCTGCAAAGTCTCACACTTTGCAGATACCGATTTGCGTCATTGAGTTCCCCGCCCCACGCAGTAATACTTGCCGAAGTTCCACAGGAGGTCGAATAATAGTATGCCGTAGCAACCTGATTCCCATACCATATTTTTTCACCATTTGTCTCCTGCACCGCCCGGATTGTACTCTCGTGCTCTGCGGAATTGCCGTACACCTGAAAGCTCGTGCTGTCATCGACATGTGCCAAATACTCTGGATACCCGTAACTTCTACTTTGGTTATACGCATAACTTCGCGCGCAAACAGCTTGTGTCTTCAATGCCTCCAGTTCATAAGAGGCGGGCATTTCACTTGGTACCACTGCATACAAATATTCCTCCAGTGGCAATTCATTGATAATCACAATCCCCTCCGCTGTGCGAAACAACTCTAGCTTTCCACGATAGGAGGGGGTTCCATATCCTCGTTTGAAAGATGAAATTCCAAGCTTCTCTCCGGCATTGCTTGCTTCTACCCAAATATTCCCCGCCTGAAAACGCGAGTCGTCCGGTGTGATTGTGATGAGTTCTCCTGCCCCACACACAAGAGAGTCCTCACCCCAAGACAAGCGAATCCCAGAAGGTGCAGTAAACTGTACACTCGCGTGTGCGATATCCGCAAATCCGTCTGTCTTAAGCAGGACACGGATAATACCACTATCCTGCAATAATGTCTGCGCTCTGTCGGGAAGCTCCGATTCCTTGACAGATTGCCATCCGGCGCTGCCTTTCAAAATATGATTTAGCATCAACAAAATCCACAGTATGCTGATAAAAATTGCTATGCTGATATATAAAATTCTCTTTCTCAACTACGCTTCCTTGTCCACACTTTTCTTCATCTTATGTGTAAACTACAGAAATTATTCGAAGTGTATTAAAAAAGCAGTTGCTCACGCAACTGCTCTTTCTCTTTTGTATATTGCCCGGAATGCCGTTTTCTGTATTTTGACTCCTAGCAATTGCTAGGTGGGTAACCGCATCTGCTTTTCTGTCTTCCACTGCAAACGGAGGCCTGACATATTACAGAGATATAGGAATCCCGTTTAAAGTGTTGTAG
>JAXJPN010000030.1:0-11335 GCA_036311625.1 Faecalimonas sp. | reverse complement strand
TCCAAATAGCGGCGAATTGCGCTGATAATCTTCGAACGCTTTACAAAGGTATCCTTTACTTCCGGATTCATAATCAAATCCACATATCTCTGACGATAACGCAAATCCGTGTTCGTTAATCCATGATATTTCTCCGGCAAAATCTGCAAACTCTTAGAAAGCAAAGTCACTTTCTCTGCGTGAACAGAAATCTCACCCATCTTTGTGCGGAATACTTCACCCTCAATACCGACAACATCGCCGATGTCCATACGCTTAAACTCTTTGTAGGCATCCTCACCCACAGAGTCACGTGCAACATAGGACTGAATGGTTCCTTCTAAGTCCTGAATATGACAGAAAGATGCCTTCCCCATCACACGCTTTGACATCATACGACCTGCAATCGACACCTTCTTGCCTTCCATCGCATCGAACGCGTCCTTAATCGACTGGCTGTGTGCATCCTGCTCATATTTAGTAATCTCAAAAGGATCTCGTCCACTTTCCTGAAGCTCAGCAAGCTTCTCGCGGCGCACCTTTCTTAATTGGTTAATATCCGGTTCTTGTACATTCTGATTCTGTTCAGCCATGTTCCTTCTCCCTCTCTCTGCAAACTAGTTGCTTCTCTCGATACGTAATACCTTATATGCAATCATACCTGCCTGTGTTTCAAGCTCAAATTCCTCGCCTACTTCTTTTCCAAGAAGTGCTGCTCCAAGCGGAGACTCATTGGAAATCTTGCCCCCTAAGCTATTCGCCTCTGTTGATCCCACAATCTGGTAGGTAACCTCTTCCTCAAACTCTACATCGTACAACACAACCGTACATCCAATGCTAATCTTATTGATGTCAATCTCTTCCTCATCAATCACATCTACGTTCTTCAAGAGCTGCTCGATCTCCTCGATACGGGTCTCGATGTCTCTCTGCTCATCCTTCGCTGCATCGTACTCTGCATTCTCCGATAAGTCGCCCTGCTCTCTCGCCTCACGAATCTTCGTTGCGACCTCCTTGCGTCTTACCACCTTCAAATTCTCCAGCTCGTCTTCCAGTGCTTTTAAGCCTGCGTACGTAAGGATTCTCTTCTTTGCTGTCATATCCTTAATTCCTTTCTCTACGTTTCTTTTGCGGTGTTTTACATCATCTACTTCTGACTGAATAAACTAGCTAAACAATTGTATTCTCACAATTTCAACATTATACACGAATGTCCAAACAATGTCAACCAAAAATCAAGCGTTCCTCAAGTAAGGCATGTAGCTCGTCCATCGTCTCTACCGCATTGATCTCCCCGCGAAGCTTCGCAGAATTTGGCAAGCCTGTCGTGTACCACGAGACATGCTTTCGCATCTCGCGCATCGCCAGATATTCGCCCTTGTATTCCGTAAGCAACTGGGCATGCCGGCAAACCATCTGCTTGATTTCTTCAGACGTCGGGCGCGGCGGTATCGTCCCCGTACGCTCATACTCTAAAAGTTCCGAAAAAATCCAAGGATTGCCCTGCGCACCGCGTCCAATCATCACACCGTCACAGCCCGTCTGCTCGCGCATCGCAATCGCACGCTCGCCGGAAGTGACATCGCCGTTTCCGATAACCGGAATCGACACCGCCTCCTTGACCTGACGAATGATGTCCCAATTTGCCTCTCCAGAATAAAACTGCTCCCGCGTTCTTCCATGTACTGCCACAGCCTTCGCTCCGGCATCCTCTATAATCTTTGCAATTTCCACCGCGTTCATACACGCCGAATCAAATCCCGCCCGAATTTTTACGGTAACCGGTTTTTCAATTGCATTTGCCACAGCACTGACAATCTTATGCACTAGCTTCGGATTCTGCATCAAGGCAGAACCTTCCCCATTGCGCACGATTTTCGGCACCGGACATCCCATATTGATATCCAAAATCGAAAATGGCAATTCCTCAATCTGCTTTGCCACCTCCGCCATCACCTGCGGGTCTGAGCCAAACAATTGGAGCGACACCGGCACTTCCTTTGGATGAATCTGCAATAGCGCCCTTGTATTCTTATTGTTGTAGGAAATCGCCTTTGCGCTCACCATCTCCATACACAAAAGCCCTGCTCCCTGCTCTCGGCAAAGCAAGCGAAATGGCAGGTCTGTTACCCCTGCCATCGGTGCCAATATATAAGAGTTCTCAAGCTCTACATTCCCAATTACTAATTTTTTCATCTTGCTGCTTCTGCCTTTTTCTTCTTCTCGTAAATAATACGCAAGCCTTCTAAGGTTAAGTGTGGATCATAAATGTCAATCATATCCGTCTCCGGCACAATGATATTTCCAAGACCACCGGTCGCCACAACCTTCGCACCTTCAAAGCCCTCTTCCTTCATGCGCTTAATAATATATTCCGTCTGTCCGATATAGCCGTAGACCAAACCGCCCTGCATACTCGAAACGGTCTCTTTTGCAATCACAGACTTCGGCTTACGAATCTCAATCTCCGGCAACATCGCCGCACCGCCCCAAAGTGCGCGCGCAGAGGTTCGAATTCCCGGCGAAATCAAACCGCCCTCGAACACACCGTCTGTCGTCACCACATCATAGGTCGTCGCTGTACCAAAATCAATCACAATCACCGGACCGCCATACTTCTCATAAGCGGCAACCGCATCCACAATGCGGTCTCGTCCGACTTCCTTCGGGTGCTCTGTGTTGACCACAAGACCCATATCCTCTGCGGTCGGCACAATCGGTTTCAAATGAAAATACTTGATAATGGCGCTTCCCAGCGAATGCATCACATCCGGCACTACGGAAGAAATCACGACATCTTCAATATCCTTCACACCAAAATCGCGATGTGTCAAAAGCTCACAAAGCTGAATCCCATACTCATCCGAAGTACGCGGCTGCTTCGCTGTCATACGAAACGTCGCCTTCAACTCTTTTCCATCAAACACACCCAATGTAATGTGCGTATTTCCCACATCAATTACCAATAACATTATAACTCCTCCCCCAAGAAGAACACCTTATAATACAACTGCAACGACTCCAAAAGCTCGCTTTTGGTCTGTTGTAACTCTTTAATCTTCAAGCGACTGCCAATCTCATCAAAGAAGAAATCATTCTCCTCTGCCGTCACCTCAAAACACAATTCTCCGTTCTCATCAAATACCAGTGTCAAAATACCACTGATTTCCTCCGTGTACAGCACACACATCACCTTAAGCTCATTCTGAATCGACTCTGGAAGTGCTTCAAAATCTGGATTCAGATAAAAACGTTTCTCATATGCGTTTGCACCACACAACACAATCTTTTCTTCGTACATACTTCCTCCTACACATAGCCGTAAAGTCCTCTGACAGACACCTCGCCCGCAAACACCTTGCGAAGCTCTCCATCCGCAGACTCCACCAAAAGCTCACCCCGCGCATTGATGCCCTTCGCAATGCCTTCATATTCTGCACCCGGCTCCAAAACACGAACTTCTCTCTCCCTATTCACCAGCAGTGCATTGTAGTCCTCCTGC
Source organism: Faecalimonas sp. (assembly GCA_036311625.1). GTDB lineage: Bacteria > Bacillota > Clostridia > Lachnospirales > Lachnospiraceae > Faecalimonas. The sequence continues at coordinate 7,854 of JAXJPN010000030.1, read as the reverse complement.
AAGAAAGACAAATCCTGCACCTTTAAAAAGCGCTCATATTGCGGAGCGAATTCTTTCAAAATCTCTTCTAGCAAGCTCTGCCGTTCAAATACGTTTCCACTTTCTAAGAAAAGCGAGCTTGCTTTATCCACAAGCTCTGCCGGAAACGCCCTCGTGTTGACATTGATGCCGACTCCCACAATCACATCCTCAATCTTCTCATCTTCCAGATGCATCTCTGTCAGAATTCCACACACCTTCTTACCCGCAAGCACCAAATCATTCGGCCACTTAATTCGCAGGTCAAAACCTTCTCTCTCGCGCAATACCCTTGCAACACTATACGCCATTACAAGTGTGAGCATCGGTGCATTCTCCGGTGCAAGCTCGGGTTGCAACAAAATCGAAAAGTACAGATTCTCTCCCGCCGGAGATTCCCAACTGCGTCCTTGTCGCCCTCTTCCCGCACTCTGCTTTTCTGCAACGACAACCAGACCGCCTCCTACGCCTTCCTGTGCCATACGCCTTGCCTGCGTATTGGTAGAGTCCAATTCGGCATACGTTCTAATATCCCAATCCATCTCGCTCCTCAAAGCCTACTCGCCGAGCGTTGCTACCATAACAGCCTTAATGGTATGCAGGCGATTCTCCGCCTCATCAAAAATAACATCTGCAAATTTCTCAAAAACTTCTTCCGTAACCTCATTACCCTTTACCGCCGGCAGACAGTGCATAAAGATTGTCTCTTCCTTACCGGTCTTTGCGAGCAAGTCACGATTAACCTGGTAGTCGTGCAACAAAGAAACACGCTCCACCGTCTTATCCTCTTCACCCATCGAGCACCATACATCTGTGTACAATACATCTGCGCCGGCCACCTCATTGGTGGAATCCGTCACAAGCACCGTAGAGCCTGCCTCCTGTGCATAATCTTCACAAAGCTCCACAAGCTCCTCACTCGGCCACAATTCCTTCGGGGCAATAATCGTAAAATTCACGCCCACCTTTGCGCAGCCAACCATCAAGCTGTTGGCCATATTATTTCTGCCATCGCCCAGATACACAAAATTCAAGCCTTTCAAATATCCAAAACGCTCCTTCATCGTAAGCAGGTCCGCCAAAATCTGTGTCGGATGATACTCATCTGTCAAGCCATTCCAAACCGGAACCCCGCTGTATTCCGCAAGCTGCTCCACATGCTCATGCTTAAATCCGCGAAACTCGATTCCATCAAACATACGACCAAGCACTCTTGCCGTATCTTTTACACTCTCCTTATATCCAAGCTGGATATCGTGCTGTGACAAATAGGTCGCTACTCCGCCTTCATCCTGCGCACCAACAGTAAATGCACAGCGTGTTCTCGTAGACGGCTTCTCAAAAATCAATGCGATATTCTTTCCCTTCAACGAATTCCCGGTGATTCCTTTCGCCTTCTTCGCCTTCAAATCTGCGGCCAAGTCAATAAAATACAAAATCTCTTCCGGGCTAAAATCCTTTAATGTTAAAAAACTGCGTCCTTTCAAATCCATAGTCACGCCAACTCCTTCCACTTCTGTTTTTCCATTCTACTATATTTTTCCTTGAAATACAACAAAAGACAGATTTTTTCATCTGCCTTTTGCGTAAAATCACTCTGATTTCCTAGCTAAAATAATGGTCTCCAAGCTTGAAGCTTCCATATCCGGTATTAAAATACAATGCATTTCCCACCGGACTCACACCATTCAATGCATCACGCGCCGCATCATAGCATGAACTCGGCACCTTACCGGAATTCAATACACGATTCAGCTTTCCTGTCATCGCCGGTGTAAACTGACCTCTTTGATAAATCACTTCTTCAATGCTATTCGGAAAACGTCCGCTTGCCACACGGTTCATAACAACCGCTCCAACGGCTACCTTTCCATCATATGGCTGATTTCCTGCCTCGCAGTAAATCAATGCTGCCAACAAACTTTCTACATTCACTTCCACCGCTACTGGCTGACGGACAACACGTGCCGCCTTCACAGGCTCTACATATGCCTCTGCAACTCCGGTTCCTTCTGCACAAGTTGTCTTCGCACGCTCAACTGCTGCGCCACCTGTCAAAAGCAATTCATTTCTTACGTATCCTGTAACAGTTCCCGAAGTGACCTTTGTCCACTCCGCACCGTTCTCTACAATTGTCAGCACAGTGTTCTTATACATCTTTCCTGCCAACTTACTGCTCTCTGACATCTCCGTATAAATATTGGCCTCCGTATCTGTATATGCCAATGCTTTTCCGTTCCATGCCTGTGCATCTGCCGCCAATGTTGCTACTTCGCCAAGCTGCTCCCAAGCAACTGCCATTGGTGACACCTGTGTTTCATAATTTACGACTTCGATTACTTGAGCTTCCGATTGGGGACTAGCGGCAAACGTCTCAAACTCTGCAGTAAATCCAATACAAGCTGCAAGCAGAAGTCCTACTATCCTTCTCTTTTTCCCAAAAAACATAATTCCCTCCTAGTTCGTTGTAACACTGCGTACCTGTTACAATATTATACGCAACTAAATCAAATTTATTACATTTTGTTACGAAAATGTTACAACTCCGAACAACAAAGGGGATAATAACACTCTTTTTTTGGTCTGTCAAGCCTTTTTTTAAAAAATTTTTTTCAAGAATTTTTAAAAATGAAAGAAAAAAGGTCTATCGCCGTTGGCGATAAACCTCAAACATCAGGATAGAAGCAGCGATTGCAGCATTGAGAGATTCGACCTGCCCCTGCATCGGAATCTGTACCCAAACATCCGCTGCGCGAGCCACCTCCTCCCGCAATCCGTTGCCCTCATTCCCTATCAAAATGGCGGTTCCAGACTGATACTCCACTTTATCATAGCTCTGCTTTCCTTCCAAATGCGCCGCATAAGATTTGATGCCTTTTTCGCGGAACAAATCCAAAAGCGAAAGTAAATCTTCTATATAAAGAATCGGCATACGATAAATCGAACCCATCGTGGAGCGAATCGTCTTTGGATTGTAAAGGTCCACACAATCCTTACTCAAAAATACGGCATCCACACCGGCTGCTTCTGCTGTCCGCACAATCGTCCCAAGATTGCCGGGATCCTGCAAATTATCCAATACCATAAAGTGCGGATTGGGAATCTTCAAAAGCTCGTCTGCCACATATTCTTTGCGACGTACCACGCACAAAATTCCCTGTGGCGTCTTCGTATCTGAGACATAAGAAAATACTGTGTCTGACAGAATTTCCACCTCTAAATTTTGCAAATTTAAATCGTGTTTCTTCCTATTATAAAGGGACTCTGAAAGATAGACCTTTTCAACCCTCTCTCTCGGCACCTCTGTGAACATCCGAAGCCCCTCTACAACAAAGACCCCCTCTTCATTTCGCGCCTTACTTTTTTTCTGCAATTGCAACAGTCTTTTTACCTGTGCATTACTTGTACTTGTAATCATTTCCCATTCCTATCCGAAATTATTTTATTTCTTTACACCTTAAAACGATAGCCCACGCCCCAGATTGTCTCAATATACTGCGGCTTTGACGTATCAAACTCAATCTTCTCGCGAATCTTCTTGATGTGCACTGTCACCGTCGCAATATCACCAAAGGCTTCCATATCCCAAATCTCGCTGAACAGCTCGTCCTTCGTATACACGTGGTTCGGATGTGACGCAAGAAAGGTCAGTAAATCAAATTCTTTCGTAGTAAAGGCTTTTTCCTCGCCGTTCACCCAGACACGCCTTGCCGTCGTATCAATCTTAATGCCACGAATCTCAATGACCTTGTTCTTCTCCATAGCACTGCCAACCAAACGCTCGTATCTTGCCATATGCGCCTTCACACGTGCCACCAGCTCACTTGGACTAAACGGCTTTGTCATATAGTCATCTGCGCCAAGACCCAGCCCGTGAATCTTATCAATGTCGTCCTTCTTCGCCGAAACCATAATAATCGGCGTATTCTTCTCCTCACGAACCCGCTTGCAGATTTCAAAACCATCCACACCCGGCAACATCAAATCCAGTATAATCAAATCATAGTCTACCTGCAAAGCTTTTTCCAAGCCCATCTCGCCGTCGTTCGCTACCTCAACCTCAAATCCACTAAGCTCCAGGTAATCCTTCTCTAAGTCTGCAATCGCAGCCTCATCCTCAACAATTAAAATCTTAGCCATCTATCGGCACCTCCTGATATTTTCGAATAACAAAGTACATCACCGTACCTGTCCCCTCTTTGCTCGTCGCCCAAATCTTGCCGCCGTGCTCCTCCACAATCTTCTTCACAATGGAAAGTCCGATACCACTTCCACCCGTCGAAGAATTCCGAGAAGTATCTGTGCGATAAAATCGCTCAAAGATATGCGGCAATTCCTTCGGCCCGATTCCCTTACCATTATCCTCTATCTCAACCTGCACAAAATCGCCCACATCCTTCACCCGCAGGCTAATCTCCTTCTGTGCCTTATCCATATACTTCACCGAGTTAGACACGATATTGCTAATCACCCGCTTAAGCTGCTCTGCATCTGCAATAATCTTGACCTCATCGCCCACATAATTGCTATAAGTAAAATGAATACGCTGGGACTCGAGCTCCATCTGCAAATCCTCCGCGCAGTCACCAAAATAATCCCGCACAGCCAGTGTATTGAAATCATAGGGAATACGGTTCGCATCAATCTTGGAATACAAGGTCAGCTCATCAATGAGCAAATCCATCTCGTTCGCCTTATTATAAATGGTCTTAATATAGCGCTCCATCTTCTCCGGCGTATCTGCAACCCCGTCCATAATCCCCTCGACATAGCCTTTGATAGCAGTAATCGGTGTCTTCAGGTCGTGTGAAATATTGCTCACCAGCTCCTTACCTCGCCGGTCGACATCCATCTTGTCCTCCGCCGTGTCCTTCAGCCGCTTGCGCATCTCTTCAAAGTCTCGGCAGAGCTGCCCAATCTCATCGTCGCTCTGCACTTCCAGCTCATAATCCAAATTGCCATCCTTAATATTCTGCGTCGCAATCTTCATCATCCCAAGCGGAACGACGATTGCCCGATAAATCCATATAATCAGCGCACTCTCAATCAAAATCAATCCCACCGCAATCACAAACGCCACATCACGAAAGAATCGAATAACAGCTGCAATCGAGTTAAAGTGCAATTGGCTAAATAAAAAAACAACGGCAACCGACATTACTAAGGGCAATACGGTCACCGTCATAAATGCGATTATCAGTCGCGTTTTGAGTCTCATAAGCTGCACCTTCGTTTCATAATCTACCTTATTATAACACGTTTGGCAAATGATGACAGCAGTGCATTTATTATTTTTCTATAAACACTTCTTCAAATCTTCTACTTTATCTAGTTTTTCCCAAGGCAGATTCAAATCGTCACGACCAAAATGTCCATACGCTGCCGTCTGCTTGTAAATCGGACGGCGCAAATCCAACATCTTGATAATTCCCGCCGGTCTCAAATCGAAATTCTCTCTTACGATATCTACCAACTTCTCCTCTGACACCTTTCCGGTTCCAAAAGTATCAATCATAATCGAAGTCGGCTGTGCCACACCGATTGCATAAGAAAGCTGAATCTCACATTTGTCCGCAAGACCCGCTGCCACAATGTTCTTTGCTGCATAACGCGCCGCATAAGCCGCCGAACGGTCTACCTTTGTACAGTCCTTTCCAGAGAAAGCACCGCCACCGTGACGTGCCATACCACCGTAAGTATCTACGATAATCTTACGTCCGGTAAGACCACTGTCTCCGTGCGGGCCACCGATAACAAAACGTCCGGTCGGATTGATAAAGAACTTCGTGTTCTCATCAATCAACTCTGCTGGAAGCACCGTATCAAACACATACTTCTTCACATCCGCGTGAATCTGCTCCTGTGTCACCTCCGGGTCATGCTGGGTCGAAAGCACCACCGCATCCAATCTTGCCGGCTTGCCGTTCTCATCATATTCCACCGTCACCTGTGACTTTCCATCTGGGCGAAGGTAGGTCAAGGTTCCATCCTTACGCACCTCTGTCAATCGTCTTGTCAACTTGTGTGCAAGCGAAATCGGGTACGGCATCAATTCCTCTGTCTCATTCGATGCGTAACCAAACATCATACCCTGATCTCCGGCACCGATTGCCTCAATCTCCGCATCTGACATCTTATTCTCTTTTGCCTCCAACGCCTTGTCCACACCAAGTGCAATGTCAACAGACTGCTCGTCAATTGCTGTAATCACTCCACAAGTATGCGCATCAAATCCATACTTTCCACGATTGTAGCCAATCTCATCCACCGTATCGCGCACGATTTTCTGAATATCCACATAGGCACTCGTCGTAATCTCACCCATCACAAGCACCAGCCCTGTCGTAATCGCGGTCTCACAAGCCACACGGCTCATCGGATCCTGCTCTAAAAGCGCATCCAGTACCGCATCGGAAATCTGGTCACAGATTTTATCCGGGTGTCCTTCTGTTACCGATTCTGAGGTAAATAATAATCTCTCCATCTTTTCTTCCTTTCTTTGCTTTCTCTTGTATGTCGACTAAAAAACAGCCCGACAATAGCGGACTGTAGTATATCTTCATAACCCCAATCCTCTTATTGTTCGATTACTCGCTCAGGTTGGCACCTTCCGCTTCGCGGGGTTGCCGTGGCTTCATAGATCCTTTTACCTCCACCACTCTGAATAAGAGAAAGTTTATATGCAATTTATTGTTCCGTTGATGATAGTAGCATAGAACAAGATATACGTCAAGGAGTTTTTATTACTCCTAAACGTATACCTGTTTTATTACAAACCGGCGATATCCAAAGATTGTGTAAGTTTTTTGTAGGAATTGAATTTGCTTCTCGCTTTTGTTATAATACAGAAAACAAGCACATACGCTGAATAGGAGGATTTTATCATGGAATATAAGACACAAGGTGTCTGCTCAAGAGCAGTACAGTTTGAGATTGTAGATAACAAAGTAACAAATGTGCACTTTGTCGGTGGTTGCTCTGGCAACACACAGGGCGTTGCTCGTCTGATTGAAGGTATGGATGTGAATGAGGCTATCGCCCGCATGGAAGGTATTCACTGCGGACCACGCCCGACTTCCTGCCCAGACCAGTTGGCACGTGCGCTGAAGCAGGCAATCGGTAAATAAGTTCTCATTTTTGGACGGAAAAAGAGCGGAGGGTCGTCCATTTCCTCCGCTTGGAACTCCTTTTCCCAAATCATTTGGATTTTTTTGTGGATAATGAGGACGGCTTGACCCACTCTCAGAGTGGGAATTATACTCTCCCGAGTCTAGGGTCTCTCAATGTAAGGTGTTCTCTTTCTTATTATTTTTATAATAGTTAATAGTTTCCTTATAAAGCACTAAGAGAGTGGGCCAAGCCATCCCCATTATCACATTGTATCAGGTATTCAATATTCAGTTTTTTGGTGCAGAACTACATCTGCAAAGCACCGGTCCAAGAGGATCCTGCATCTGTGCCCGCAGAATGGGTGCATCTTACGCGATAAGCGTGCCCAGTTGCTACAGGTATTGCCCTGCTGGCACTTGCCGAATAACTATTTTCTTCCGTTACCGTCCAAGAGGTCCAATAATCCCAACCGCTTCCAGCTTGTTGTTCTACTATTACCAAAATAGATACTCTACACTTTTTCGCTGCTGTCGTACTACCTCCTGCACCCACTGTAGCAATTCCCATTCGATTGATAATCGAACTGCCATCTAGAAGATAAACCCCTTTTGTCGCACTCTGCAAGCTTCCCATCAATGCATCTTTCGTCACCAAATAAGAAAAATCAATATCCGTTCCCATTCCCTCTGCTTGCGCTTCCGTCTTGGTTGTAATTACTCCACCTAC
>JAXJPN010000029.1:0-3153 GCA_036311625.1 Faecalimonas sp. | reverse complement strand
CGGTACCAAAGACAATTCCGGCTTCGGCTCTCCCTTCGGCTTACCCATATGCGAGCAAAGGATAACCTTTCCACCGTCTGCAATTAGTTTCTTGATTGTCGGAAGTGCTGCTACAAGACGATTCTCGTCTGTAATCTTTCCGTCTACCATCGGCACATTGAAGTCGCAACGAACAAGGACTCTCTGGCCTTTTACTTGAATATCATCTACTGATTTTTTGTTAAGCATAACTGCCTCCTTAAAATAAATGTTATATAAAAAGGCCCGGTCCAAATCGACCGGACCCTTTTGGATCATACTATTAAGCTAATTCAGCAAAGTATTTGATTGTTCTTACCATCTGGCTTGTGTAAGAGTTCTCATTGTCATACCAAGATACTACCTGTACCTGAGTTGTTCCGTTGTCTAACGGAAGAACCATTGTCTGTGTAGCATCGAACAATGAACCAAATCTCATACCGATGATATCGCTAGATACGATTTCATCTGTGTTGTAACCAAATGATTCGTTAGCTGCTGCCTTCATTGCTGCGTTGATCTCATCAACCGTAACATTTCCTTCAACAACTGCTGTCAAGATTGTTGTAGATCCTGTCGGAGTTGGAACACGCTGAGCAGCACCGATCAATTTTCCGTTCAATTCTGGAATAACCAAACCGATTGCCTTTGCAGCACCTGTGCTGTTCGGTACGATGTTGCATGCTGCTGCACGAGAACGTCTCTTGTCACCCTTTCTCTGTGGTCCGTCAAGAGTCATCTGATCTCCTGTGTAAGCATGAATTGTACACATGATACCTGTCTTAATTGTTGCTAATTTATTCAATGCGTCAGCCATCGGAGCCAAGCAGTTTGTTGTACAAGATGCAGCTGAGATAACTGTATCTTCTGCCTTTAATGTCTCGTGGTTTACATTGTAAACGATAGTCGGAAGGTCGTTTCCAGCCGGAGCTGAGATAACAACTTTTCTAGCACCTGCTTTGATGTGTGCTTCTGCTTTTGCCTTTGATGTGTAGAATCCTGTACACTCTAATACAACGTCAACACCAATCTCTCCCCAAGGAAGCTCTTCAGCGTTAGCCTTTGCATAAATCTTAATCTCTTTTCCATCTACTGTGATTGAATCTTCACCAGCTACTACTGTGTCAGCCAATGCATACTTACCTTGTGATGAATCGTACTTCAGTAAGTGAGCTAACATTTCCGGAGATGTTAAGTCGTTGATTGCAACTACTTCATATCCTTCTGCTCCAAACATCTGTCTGAATGCAAGACGTCCGATACGTCCAAAACCATTAATTGCTACTTTTACTGCCATGATTAATTTCCTCCTAATAAAAATAAATTTTTCATTGCTTCACAGCATATATCATAACTCTTTAAGATTGTTAAAGAATTATCATCCACTAAAGATTGTACTAAACCTATCCATAAATTTCAAGCCTTTTTTTATTTTTATACAAGTTTCCGAAAAACCGGCTTTCTTTGTCGAAATTCTGTATAATATCCAAAGCCACAGCCCTGCAAAATTGCAGAAACCTTGTCGAAATCATAAGCAATGTGCTCCGGTTTGTGTGCATCCGAACCGATTGTCAGAATTTCACCTCCAAGCTCACGATACCTCTTCAACACTTCGGGATGCGGATGCGCAAAAGGAAGCCCGTATTTCAAACCACCGGTATTCAGTTCCAGACCTTTTCCATTTTCAATAAGATTGCGCAAAATCTCATCAATGATATCCGCATATCTCGCATACGAATATTCCTGTTCCTTTTTTCTTCCATATCGCACCACATAATCCAAATGTCCAAGAACATCAAAATCTGTGGTGACTTTCAAATCTTCTAAGGTAATCTCAAACGCCTTGCGATAGCCTTCCTCGTCTGTACGCCCGTCAAAATATCCCGGATAATATGGGTCCATGCCATCAAAAAAATGCCCGGAGCCAATCACAAAATCAAAGGGATATGCCTGGACAAGCTCGTTACACACAGCTCCCAAGTGTGTCTGCATCCCAAACTCCAAGCCAATTCGCACATCAATCCTGTCTTTGTATTTGTCCTGCAATGGGAGCAGCGTTTTAAAATACGCTTCAAAATTGATTTGAAATTCATCGTTTTTGCCCACATCCAAATCCTGATGGTCTGTGATGCAAATGGCCTGTAACCCCTTTTGAATTGCCGCCTCAATCATCCTCTCCGGCGTACTGTTTTCGTCTGCATCTGACGAAAAAGTTGTATGCATATGAAAATCTGCCAGCATAACTTCTCTCCTATATTATCTGTCTCCGATTATTGTTCCTCCGCCAAGCACGTACTCGCCGTCATAGAACACCACCGCCTGTCCGGGCGTAATCGCTCTCTGCGCCTCTTCAAAGGTACAAAGCACCTCATCCTCACCCGTCCTTTGGACGGTACACCACGCACCCTTGTGATTGTAGCGAATCTTCGCCCAAACGCGAAGCTCACCCTCCAAATCTGCAATCGACATAAAATTCAACTGATTCGCCCGCACAAAGTGCGACATCGAATCCGCATCTGTTCCAATCACAACCTCGTTGGTGTCAGGCCGAATCTCAACAACAAATGCCGGATAGCCGAGGGCAAGGCCAAGTCCTTTTCTCTGCCCGACTGTATAATGTGTAATTCCCTTATGTTCTCCAAGCACCCTGCCATCTGTCGCGACAAAATTCCCGGTAGGCAGTTCTGTCTGCAAAGTCTCCTCGATGAACGAAGCATAATCTCCATCCGGCACAAAACAAATATCCTGACTGTCTGACTTCCCTGCCAAATGAAGCCCAATCTTTTCTGCAATCTCGCGAATCTCCTCTTTGCTGTAAGCCCCAACCGGCATCAGGGTGCGTGCAAGCTGTTCCTGTGTCAAATTGTAAAGTGCATAGGTCTGGTCTTTTTTCTGCGTCGCAGACTGCCTAATGCTGTATCTGCCGTTTGGGAGCTGGGCAATTCTCGCATAATGGCCGGTCGCAATATAATCTGCACCGATTTCACAGCTTCTTTTCAAAAGTGATTCCCACTTCACATAGCGATTGCAGGCAATGCAAGGATTCGGTGTCCTGCCATACAGATACTCATCGATGAAGTAATCAATCACCTTTTCCTTGAATTCCTCGCGAAAGTTCATCACATAATGCGGAAT
>JAXJPN010000028.1:0-63772 GCA_036311625.1 Faecalimonas sp. | reverse complement strand
GTTGTAGACTGTCTGGGAGAAGAATTCTTGGACTATGTGAAAGATGGGATGACCATTACAATCAAAGAAGATGGAGTTGTAATCGTAGAATAGATATGTTGTAATAAAAATGAAAAGGTGGTTTCTTTTCCGACAGGGAAAGGAAATCACCTTTTTTGTACTATAATTGTAATGATTGTAAATAGACGGAGAGCAAACGTAAGGCGGTTTCTTTTTCGTGTGGGGAACAATCATCCAACTGTTCTAATAATTCGGTTTGCTTTTCTACAAGAGAAATATGCTCTTCTGTAAGAATATCATCTGGTGTAATGCGTAGTGCCTTACAAATACGCAAAATAGTTTCAATTCGCATATTGACTGTGCCACGTTCAATATCTGCGTAGGTGCGATCTGATAATCCGGCAGCTTCTGCAACCTCGTTTTGTGTGAGGCCTGCTTTTTTTCGGATATTAAAAAGTTTATTTCCGATTGTATTAAAATCAAAAATCAGCATTTCTCTTCCCCTTTCTAATCTCTATATAGGAATTATACTTCCTATTTCTGTTGACAAATAGGAAGTATTGGTGTAGTATAACAGGAAGAATACTTCTTGTTTCAAAAAAACATATAAAATAGTATGGAGTACTTATGCAGAACAATGTACTAAATTATTTAAAACAAAGTGTAGAGAAAAAACCAAATAAGATTGCCTATTCAGATGGGGTGGAATCTCTTACGTTTCAGGAAGTGTATGTACAAAGCCAGAAAATTGGGAGCTTCTTCTGTAGTTTGGGGATTTATAAAAAACCAATTGTTGTTTTTATGAAAAAATCGCCGCAGGAAATTGCCGCATTTTTTGGAGCCGTCTGGGGCGGAAATTTTTATGTACCTATAGATGAGGAAATGCCAATAGGAAGGATTCAGCTGATTTTGAATAATGTGCAGTCGCCTATTATCATTTGCGATGAAACAACTTATAAAGCTACAGAACATTTGGAGCTTGGAGCTGGTGAGGTTGTATTATACAAAGATATTCTAAAAACAGAAATTAACCAAGCAGCTTTGGAAAGAGTTTATCATAAAGCAATTGATACAGATCCGATATATATTGTATTTACATCTGGCTCGACGGGGATACCAAAGGGCGTAGTTGCGTGTCATCGTTCTGTTATAGACTATATTGAGCAGTTGTCAGAAATATTAGAGTTTAGTGAAAATACGGTTTTTGGAAATCAATCGCCATTGTATTTTGATGCCTGTTTGAAAGAACTTTATCCAACTTTAAAGTTTGGAGCAACTACATATCTGATTCCAAAAAGTTGCTTTTTATTTCCTACAAAGCTGGTGGAGTTTTTAAATACACATAAAGTGAATACCATTTGCTGGGTTGTGTCGGCGCTGACAATGGTAAGTTCATTTGGAACCTTTGATACCATTAAGCCTCAATATTTGCACACAATTGCTTTCGGTAGTGAAGTGTTCCCTATAAAACAATATTTAAAATGGAAGGAAGCCGTTCCGAATGCCGTATTTACAAACTTGTATGGGCCAACAGAGTGTACGGGAATGTGCTGTTCGTATCGAATAGATAGAGATTTTGAGGCGGATGAAGTTATCCCAATTGGGTATTCTTTTCCGAATCGAGAGCTTATGTTACTGACAGAGGATGGTCGCTTGGCAAAAGAGGGGGAACAAGGAGAAATCTGCGTGCGAGGAACAGCACTAACGCTTGGCTATTATAATGATAAAGAACGAACAAAGGAGTCTTTTGTACAAAATCCATTAAATCCCTACTATCCTGAATTGATTTATAAAACGGGCGATATTGGAAGATATAATGCAAAAGGAGAGTTGTGCTTTGTGTCACGCAAGGATTTCCAAATTAAGCATATGGGTCATCGTATTGAGCTTGGGGAAGTAGAGGTCAATGTTAATATGTTGTCAGAAGTGCATCTTTCAGCTTGTATATATGACAGTTTAAAGAATAAGATTGTGTTGTTTTATGTTGGAGATTGCGATGAACAGGAACTTGTTTTGGGATTAAAGCAAAGATTAGAGTTATATACATTCTTAGTTCGTTGTTGCTGTTTGCCAGTCTGTCATATCTAGCATTTTATTTTGTTAGCAGAGATCAAAAACATCAAATTTATGAGGAACTGGCGCAACAAAATCAAGATATGCAAGTGGAACAAACTGAGGGGATAGAAGAGGTTTTGGAAGAAGACCCAGTGATTATTCCAGTTGATTTTTCCTCTTTAAAGACGATCAATTCAGATATTTATGCATGGATTGATATTGGGGATACGTGTATACACTATCCAATCGCACAACACGCCACAGATGACACCTACTATTTAAATCATACCATTGAAGGAAAAAAAGGATATCCAGGTTCTATTTATACGGAAAAGATAAATGCAAAGGATTTTTCGGATTATAATACCGTAATATATGGGCATAGAATGAATACGGCAACGATGTTTAATCATCTTCATAAATTTAATGACAAGGAGTTTTTCGATAGTCACGATACGATTATGATTTATACAGAAACAGAGATTAAGACATATCGAGTCTACGCGGCAGTTGTGTATGATAATCGGCATATTATGTATAGTTTTGATTGGCAAAATCCAGAGGGTAGGAAGGAATTTATACAGTCTTTACGGCATTCCACAAGCTGGAAAACCCATTTTCGAGAGGGAATGACAATTGATGAAAATAGTAGGCTGATAACGCTTAGTACGTGTATTAAAAATCAGCCCAATAATAGGTATCTCGTAATAGGAGCGGAAGTTGTAGAGAATTGAACAATCTTTTTTTGAAGCATTGTCAGAAAATCGGAAATGATATATAATTAAACTCAAGTAACTTGGTGGAGGCATTTTCGATGAAGATAAAGAGTAAATTACTTTCAGGAATTTTGGGAGTAATATTGATGTCTATGTGCTTTGGACATATAGCGGATGCTGCCAATGTCGTAGAAGTTCCGTCAACTGAGATAGATGGCGTATTGTATCAGGAGGTCGATTCCAATACACTGGAGAACTGGCCTGCCGGCCCGCAGATTTACAGTGAGTCGGGTATCGTAATGGATATGGATAGTGGCGCGATTTTGTATGCGAAGAATATTGATGACCAGCATTATCCGGCGAGCATTACGAAGGTGGCTACGGCATTGGTTGCCCTGCAGCATTACGAGATGGATGAGATTGTCAAGTTCACTTGGGATGATATTGGTTTTTTGGAGTACGGTGATGCGCATATCGCGATGAAGGAAGATGAAGAGATTTCGATGGAAGATGCAATGTATGGTATGCTTCTTGCTTCGGCAAATGAGGTGTCCCATGCGATTGGTGCGCATATGGAGGGTGGATATGACACCTTCTTGGAAGTGATGAATGAGACCACGAAGGAGCTCGGCTGTACCAATTCCAATTGGATGAACACACACGGCTTGCACGATGCAGAGCATTATACTTCGGCTCGTGATATGGCATTGATTAGTTCGGCTGTCTTTCAATATGAGAAGTTTCGGGAGATTACGGCCACTTATCAGCATGTGATTCCTGAGACCAGTATGACGGCAGAAAAGCGGTATGTCCATCAGAACCATAAGATGATTCGAGATTGGGACAATCGCTATTATGAATATTGTGTCGGTGGGAAGACCGGATACACAGACCAAGCACTTTCGACACTTGTTACCTTCGCGACGAAGGATGATTTGAATCTGGTAGCGGTGGTAATGCGAACGCATGGTGGTGGGAATAACGCCTATGCAGATACGCGTGCGATGCTGGATTATGCATTTGATAATTTTTCAAAGACTGTGGTTACAGAAGAGATGATTATAGACGAGCGCATTTCCAAGCTAAGCGAGGGGGAATATCTGCTTCTGCCAAATGGTGTTACAATTACGCAGTTAACTCCTGATTTTGTGGCACCAACCCAATTGAAGGACAAGACGGGTACAATGAGTTTTTCCTATATGGGACAGCCGGTGGGAAAGGTAGAGGTAACCATTACAGATGAGTATTATAATTTGATTCACGGAATTAAGGAAGAGAAGGAAGTAAAAGAAAAAGAAAAGACCAGTGTGCTGACAGTCATCTTGTGGATTCTATTGGTTGTTGTTATCGTATTTTTTGCGGCGGTAGCAGGCTTGCTGGCACTTGTGTATTACAAACGCAAACAGAGAGAAAAACGGCGCAGACAGAGGAGAGAAGCGTACCGCAGACAGAGGGAGAGAGAGCTGTAAGTACGCTGCCTGCATAAGGGGTAAGGTATGAAAGAGAAAAAAGGGCAGAACCAATTTAGCAATCCGGCAAAATCAGCGCCGGATGTGGCACAGATAACAAAAGAGAAGAAGCCACAGAGGAAGGCAGAAAAAAAGCAAAAGAGAATGCGAAGAAACAGTAAGTTTTTTGTGATTTCGCAGGGGATTTTATCGCTTTTATTTCTTGTATGTTTATTTGCTTTGGGATTTTTGCCGTTCTCCTATACAATGGCAGTGACACTTATCGTTGTGCTATTATTTATCATTACTTGGTTGACCCAGAAGAAGAAAAAGGCCGGTCGAATCTGGGGACGGATTCTCAGCACAATTGTGATGCTTTTTCTACTTGTTGGGAGTTTTGGTATGGGGCTGGCAAATTATGTGCTTGAGGCCGTGACCGATGCACCTTATGAGAAGGAGAAACAAGAATTTGATTTGATGAGTATGAGTGCACCAACCTCAGTGGCAAGTGACCCCTTCCATATCTATGTACAGGATATGCAGGGTGCCCTAGTCTTTGAGGGAGCAGAGGAAGCGCAGTTGTTGCTTTCCATCAATCCAGAGACGAAGCAGGTATTGCGTATTGTGACGCCGGACACTTATTATGTGACAATTCCGGGTGTTTCAAAGGGACAGAAGGATATGCTTTCACAGGCAGCACAGTATGGTGTTGAGGCATCCATATCTGCTTTGAGCAATCTCTATGAGACAGAGATTGGGTATTATGTACGGTTAGACAGTGCATGGCTTCAGCAGTTGCGAGAACTGAGCTTTGCAGATATTTCTTTTGAGATGGTAAAGCAGCTTGCAAAGGATGTTGTACATATAGAAGAACGCTTGCAGACCAACCTAAGCAAGTATGAGGTACAGGAATTTGTAAAGATGCTAGTGCTGAATGATGAGCTGTGGCGCACACAGAACATTGTGGCGGAAGGAACAGTAGCAAGTCACAAGACATTTTCTGAGCCGGATAAGACAAGTTATGTGCTGGTGCCGAATGCGGAACAGGTAAAAGAGATTGTGGATTGGATTGAGCGACTGGAGGAGGATGAGATTCTGCGGGATGTCAATCCGATAGAGCTGAAATAAGAACAAAAGAACCTCTTGGAATGGATTTCCAAGAGGTTTTATTGTGAATGCAGCTTGACGAAATACTCCTAAAGGAGTATAGTAAGTAAAAAGGAGAGGATGTTAATGATAAAAAAACTATATCATGGTTCGAACCAAGTCATCGAATGCCCGCAGTTTGGAGTGGGGAAGAAGTACAATGACTATGGTTTGGGTTTCTATTGTACAGATAATCTAGAGTTGGCAAAAGAATGGGGCGTGAGTCTCAATCAAGATGGATATGCGAATTGCTATGAATTGGAATGTGAAGATTTATCAATGCTAAATTTAAATGGCAAAGAGTATTGCATCCTACACTGGCTCACGATACTTTTGAAGAACAGAGAGTTTGATGTGCCATCCGCTCTTGCGTTGGAGGCGAAGGAATATTTGACGGACTATTTTTCTATAGATTATGAGAAATATGATGCGATTATCGGGTATCGCGCAGATGACAGTTATTTTTCTTTTGCACAGGATTTTATAAATGGGACGATTTCCTATCGCCAATTGAATGAAGCAATGCACTTGGGAAGGTTGGGACAGCAATTTGTTTTGAAGAGCCAGAAGGCTTTTGAGAGAATCAAGTATCTTGGAAAGGAAGATGCCAGAAGCGAAGAGTGGTATGCTAAGAAAATGTTGCGAGACAGAAGTGCGCGGCGTGCGTATTTTGATCTGGAACGGAACAGACGCCAAAAGGGAGATATTTATATTATGCAGATTATGGACGAGGAGATGAGAGCAGATGATTTGCGCTTATGATAAAGTGTATTTAGAGAGGGCGAGGGTTGTCCTTGCAAGGATGCTGGAGTATGCAGTCTATGACTTGAAGTTTGATATGCAGAAATTTTTTGGACTTTTTATTGAATCGGGTGTGGCGACTCGTTTTGAAAGGGGTGACTATACGGTGCTGGTGGGAATGTCGGGTGTGGAGCTTGCGTATGAGGTTTTTGATAAGCTGCATATGGAGCCTGCATATGTGAAGCCAAGATATATGGCAAAGCGAAGCGAAGAATACTGGACCGGATGGGCACTTGCGTATTATCAGTGGCAAAGCTCGCTGCGTTTCGAGGAGATTATAAAGTATATTCCGATTCATTATGTGAAGGCATTGTATTCGCCTTATCACGAGATGGATATTCGACATTTTGTGGATAAAATGAATGCGTTGTATCTGGAAGCAAAGCCGGATACCAATCTTAAGGTAAGGCGTAAGGAAGCCGGCTACAGCCAGAAGGAGCTTGCAGAGCTGTCGGGTGTTCCGGTGAGAACCATTCAACAGTATGAACAGAGACAGAAGAATATCAATAAAGCACAGGTGGAATATTTGGTAAGATTATCAAAGACACTGTGCTGTGAGATAGAAGGATTGATTGAGAAAGTGTGAGGACTAGTGATAAATTTTCAAGAAACCCTTGACTTTACAAGGGTTTCTTTTTATAATTAGACCGTTATAGGCAAAAACGTCGACGAAGACAGTAGGATATATTTCAAAGCCAAAGCGAGTTGGGGATGGTGAGAGCCCAAAGCGAGTAGAATATATTTGAACATCACTTCCGAGTTGCAGTCGCTGAACCTGAGCAAGTTGCTCACAATTAAGCACTGTCGGCATTCCACCGTTAACAGGGACGCATATGATAGTATGATGTAATAGGTGGTTTACGATGTTTTTTGTCTCGTCCTTTTACAGGATGAGATTTTTTTTGTTCAAAACGGGACACCGCTAACGTCAATTTGGGACGTAGTGAAGTTCAATTTTACTACGTCCCAAATCGAAGAAAAGGAGGCAATTATGTATCAGAAAGTATCGACTGATCTCAAGTTTGTAGATCGCGAGAAAAAGACAGAGCAATTCTGGGCTGAGCATCAGATCTTCGAAAAAAGTATGGAGAACCGCAAGGAAGGTGAGACGTATACCTTCTATGACGGACCTCCGACAGCGAATGGAAAGCCGCATATTGGCCATGTTCTGACGCGTGTTATCAAGGACTTGGTGCCGAGATATCGCACGATGAAGGGCTATATGGTGCCGCGAAAGGCCGGCTGGGATACGCATGGTCTTCCGGTGGAGCTGGAAGTTGAGAAGCTGCTGGGCTTGGATGGAAAAGAGCAGATTGAAGAATACGGACTGGAGCCTTTTATTGCACATTGTAAGGACAGTGTGTGGAAATACAAAGGTATGTGGGAAGGTTTTTCTTCTACAGTTGGTTTTTGGGTAGATATGGAGCACCCATACATCACGTATGACAACAATTTTATTGAGTCGGAGTGGTGGGCATTGAAGCAGATTTGGGACAAAGGGCTTTTGTATAAGGGCTACAAGATTGTGCCGTACTGCCCGCGTTGTGGGACACCGCTTTCCAGCCATGAGGTGGCACAGGGTTATAAGGATGTGAAGGAGCGTTCGGCAATCGCAAGATTTAAGGTAAAAGGCGAGGATGCTTATATTTTGGCTTGGACGACTACGCCTTGGACCTTGCCGTCGAATGTGGCACTTTGTGTAAATCCGAACGAGACTTATGTCAAAGTGAAGAATGAGGAATATACCTATTATATGGCGGAGGCTTTGGTTTCTTCTGTATTAGAGGGTGATGTAGAAGTCTTAGAATCTTATCTTGGTAAGGATTTGGAAGGCAAGGAATATGAGCCGTTGTTCCCGTTTGTGAAGCTGAATAAGAAGGCATACTATGTAACCTGCGATACCTATGTTACTTTGACAGACGGTACCGGTGTGGTTCATATTGCGCCGGCATTTGGTGAGGACGATGCGAATGTAGGCCGCAAGTACGACCTGCCGTTCTTACAGCTTGTTGACGAGAAGGGTGAGATGACAGAGGAGACGCCTTGGGCAGGTACCTTCTGTAAGAAGGCAGACCCGCTGGTATTGCAGGATTTGGAAGAGAGAGGCTTGCTCTTCTCTGCGCCGAATTTTGAGCATAGCTACCCGCACTGCTGGAGATGTGATACGCCGCTGATTTACTATGCACGCGAGTCTTGGTTTATCAAGATGACAGATGTCAAGGAGAACTTGATTCGCAACAACAATACGGTAAATTGGATTCCGGAAAGTATCGGAAAAGGTCGTTTCGGCGACTGGCTTGAGAATGTACAGGACTGGGGCATCAGCCGAAACCGTTATTGGGGTACACCGCTGAATATCTGGGAATGTGAATGCGGGCATATGCATTCGATTGGAAGCATCGAGGAACTGAAATCGCTGTCGGACAATTGCCCGGAGGATGTGGAGCTTCACCGTCCATTTATCGATGAGGTGACCATCCCGTGTCCGCACTGTGGCAAAGCAATGCACCGTGTGCCGGAGGTAATCGACTGCTGGTTTGACAGTGGTGCGATGCCGTTTGCACAGCATCATTATCCGTTTGAGAATCAAGATTTGTTCGAGAAGCAATTCCCGGCAGACTTTATTTCGGAGGGTGTAGACCAGACACGTGGCTGGTTCTATTCACTGCTTGCGATTTCGACCTTGATTTTCGACAAGGCACCGTATAAGAATGTACTCGTACTCGGTCACGTACAGGATAAGGACGGACAGAAGATGAGTAAGTCCAAAGGAAATGCAGTTGACCCGTTCGAGGCATTGGAGGAGTACGGCGCAGATGCCATCCGCTGGTATTTTTACAGCAATAGTGCGCCTTGGTTGCCGAACCGTTTTCATGGGAAGGCTGTGACTGAGGGACAGCGCAAATTTATGGGAACTTTGTGGAACACCTATGCGTTCTATGTTCTCTATGCAGAGATTGACCAGTTTGATGCGACAAAGTACGCACTGGAATATGATAAATTGAGCGTGATGGACAAATGGCTGCTGTCAAAATTGAACAGCCTAATCAAGACGGTTGATGAGAACCTTGAAAACTACAGAATTCCAGAAAGTGCGAGAGCGTTGCAGGATTTCGTAGATGATATGAGCAACTGGTATGTCAGAAGAAGCCGTGAGCGTTTCTGGGCGAAGGGCATGGAGCAGGATAAGGTTAATGCGTATATGACGCTTTACACTGCACTTGTAACCGTTGCGAAGGTAGCGGCTCCGATGATTCCGTTTATGACAGAAGATATTTACCAGAACCTTGTAAGAAGTCTGGATGTGGCAGCGCCGGAGAGTATTCACTTGTGTGATTATCCGGTGGCAGATGCAGCATTTATTGATAAGGAATTGGAAGCAAATATGGACGAGGTGCTGAAGCTCGTTGTGATGGGTCGCGCTTGTAGAAATGCGGCAAATATCAAGAACCGTCAGCCAATCGGCAAGATGTTTGTCAAATCCGAGAACGCACTCCCTGTATTCTATCAGGAAATCGTTGAGGAAGAGCTGAATGTCAAGACGATGGAGTTTACGGATGACGTGCGCGCATTTACGTCTTACACCTTCAAACCACAGCTTCGTACAGTTGGGCCAAAATACGGCAAAATTTTAGGCGGCATCAAGGCTGCTTTGGACAGCGTAGACGGCAATGCGGCGATGGATGAGATTCGCGCAACCGGCAGCTTGAAGCTGGATGTGAATGGGCAGGAGGTCAGCCTCTTAGAAGAAGACCTCTTGATTGATATGACCCAGATGGAAGGCTATGTTTCTGAAAATGACAACGGCATTACCGTCGTGCTCGACACAAATCTCACAGAGGAGTTGTTAGAGGAAGGTTTTGTACGAGAAATTATCAGTAAGATTCAGACGATGCGAAAAGAGGCTGATTTTGAAGTGACCGACAAGATTCAGGTAACTTATGCGGGAACGGAAAAGGCAGAGGCAATTTTTGCAGCCAATGCAGAGGAGATTGCAGGCGAAGTGCTTGCGGTTTCAGTTATGAAAGCTGTCCCTGCGGGCTATACTAAAGAATGGAACATTAACGGCGAGAAAGTAACGCTGGGTGTTGAGAGATAGGAGAGAATGAGAGAAATGGCACAGACAAAGTTTAATAAGAAAGAATTTCAACAGGAAGTAGAAGATAATGTAAAGAGATTGTACAGAAAGACAGTAGAGGAGGCTAGCCAACAGCAGTTGTTCCAAGCAGTTTCTTATGCAGTAAAGGATCAGATTATTGACAATTGGCTTGCAACCCAAGAGCAGTACAAGAAGGACGACCCGAAGACCGTTTACTATATGTCAATGGAGTTCTTGATGGGTAGAGCACTCGGTAACAACCTCATCAACTTGACCTCTTATAAGGAAGTCAGAGATGCGTTGGATGAGATGGGCATCAATCTGAACATTATTGAGGATGAGGAGCCGGATGCAGCGCTTGGAAATGGTGGACTTGGCCGTTTGGCAGCCTGTTTCTTAGACTCTCTTGCATCACTTGGCTATGCGGCATATGGATGCGGCATCCGTTACAAATACGGAATGTTTAAGCAAAAGATTGAAAATGGATATCAGGTAGAGACACCGGACAACTGGTTGAAGGATGGCAATCCGTTTGAGGTGCGCCGTGACGAGTACGCGAAGGAAGTGCGTTTCGGCGGAAACATTCGTGTGGAAAAAGACGCAAAGACCGGAAGAGATATGTTTATTCAGGAGAATTACGAGTCTGTACTTGCAATTCCATACGATATGCCAATCGTAGGTTACGGGAACAATCTCGTAAACACCCTGCGTATCTGGGATGCAAAGGCGATTACCGAGTTCCAGCTTGATAAGTTTGACAAGGGTGAATACCACAAGGCAATCGAGCAGGAGAACCTTGCAAAGACTATCGTAGAAGTTCTTTATCCGAACGATAACCACTATGCCGGAAAAGAGCTTCGTCTGAAACAGCAGTATTTCTTTGTTTCTGCAAGCTTGCAGGAGATTATCGATAAGTATAAGAGAGCGCACAAGGGAGACATCAAGAAGCTGTACGAGAAGGTAACGATTCAGATGAACGATACCCACCCGACTGTTTCGGTAGCAGAGCTTATGAGACTCCTTATGGATGAGGAAGGCTTGGAATGGATGGAGGCATGGGACATTATGTCTAAGACCTGTGCTTACACAAACCACACCATCATGGCAGAAGCATTGGAAAAATGGCCAATCGACCTCTTTAAGAGATTGCTTCCGCGTGTATACCAGATTATCGAAGAGATTGACCGCCGTTTTGTAAGCGCAATCCGCGAGAAATACCCGAACAACGAAGAGAAGGTGCGCAAGATGGCAATTCTTTACGAGGGACAGGTGCGAATGGCGAATCTTGCAATTGCAGCAGGTTACTCTGTAAATGGTGTTGCAGCCCTTCATACGGAAATCTTAAAGAAACAGGAATTGAAGGATTTCTACGAGATGATGCCGGAGAAATTCAACAACAAGACAAACGGAATCACACAGAGACGTTTCTTGTTGCACGGCAATCCGTTGCTTGCAGACTGGGTAACAGACCATATCGGCGATGGCTGGATTACAGACCTTGCACAGATGGCGAAGTTAAAACCGCTTGCAGATGACAAGAAGGCAAGAAAAGAATTTATGGAAATCAAGTACCAGAACAAGGTACGTCTTGCAAAATACATTTTAGACCACAATGGCGTAGAGGTAGACCAGAACTCCATCTTTGACGTACAGGTAAAGAGATTGCACGAGTACAAACGTCAGTTGTTGAACATTTTACACGTGATGTATCTGTACAACCAGATTAAGGATCACCCGGAGATGCCGTTCTACCCAAGAACATTTATCTTTGGTGCAAAGGCAGCAGCCGGCTACAAGCGTGCAAAACAGACAATCAAGTTAATCAACTCCGTTGCGGATGTGGTAAATAACGACGCAAGCATCAACGGCAAGTTGAAAGTGGTATTTATCGAAGACTACCGCGTATCAAACGCAGAGTGGATTTTCGCGGCAGCAGATGTCAGCGAGCAGATTTCAACCGCTTCTAAGGAAGCTTCCGGAACCGGTAATATGAAGTTTATGCTGAACGGAGCACCGACGCTCGGAACGATGGACGGCGCGAACGTGGAAATCGTAGAGGAAGTTGGAATCGAGAATGCATTTATCTTCGGTTTGAGCTCAGACGAGGTTATTAACTACGAGAACAACGGCGGTTACAACCCGACAGAGATTTACTTCAATGATTGGGATGTAAAACGCGTGGTAGACCAGTTGATGGATGGCACCTACGCAAACGGCGACCACGAGATGTACAAGGATTTGTACAACTCATTGCTCAACACACAGTGCAGTGATAGAGCCGACACCTACTTTATCTTGAAGGACTTCAGAAGCTATGCAGATGCGCAAAAACGTGTGGAGGAAGCATATCGTGACCGCGACAGATGGGCGAAGATGGCAATGCTCAACACCGCTTCTTGCGGCAAGTTTACCTCAGACAGAACCATCCAAGAGTATGTGGATGATATCTGGAAGTTGGATAAGGTTGTTGTGAAGAAATAAGATTTAAAAAAGTTGAAAAAGGGTTTCAGGAATAACTTCTGAGACTCTTTTTTTATTCATCTGCAATCTTCTTGTAGTTTCTTGGCGCGATTTTTGAATAAAGCGGCTGTCAAAGAGTTGTTTGAACATCCCAAATTCCCAGCACGATAGGATGCGTGCAAAACACAGAAGCTCGGATTGAGGAAAGGCTAAGCGGCTACACTTGAAGATGTAATTCAGAAATCGCTCGTCAAACTCGCTTTGCTCAAACAGTGACTCGCGATTTCCCATTATTCAATTGTAGCCGCAAGGCTTTCCAGACAATCCGGCTATGGTTCTTTACGCATCCTATCGTGCTGGGGATTTGGGATGCGAGTTTCTCTTTGACAGCTGAAATGACTTCTTCAAAAACCGCGCCTTAGAAACTACAGAAGATGAAGCCTTGAATAAAAAAAAGAGTCTCAGAAGTTATTCCTGAAACCCTTTTTCAACTTTTTTAAATCTTAGTATAAAACAAAAACTTCTCTCATACGATAAGGTATGGGAGGCTTGTTTTATGTTGCAAAAATTAAAGAAACTCGGGGCAATACTTTTGATTATTGTATTGCTTCCTTATATAGTGACTCTCTTTTTTCAGAGAGGCAAGGTGGACAGCACAAAAAAAGAGACAGCGCAGCAGCAAATGCTAGATGAGTATTGTATCGGCATCCTGGCAAGCGAGGTCTCGCCGGAGTATTCGGAGGAAATGCGCAAGGTGCAGGCGGTATTGGTGCGCACCACTGTTTACAGTGAATTAGATACTTTATCAAAAGAGGAAGTCGAAGAGGCACTGCGAAAGCAGACGAAATTAGACCGTGAGTGGAAGCAAAGTCTGGAGACTGCATGGCAGGAGACAGAGGGACAAGTTGTGATGCACGGGGAAACGCTTGCGCTCGTTCCCTTCCACCAGCTCTCGAATGGCAAGACCCGGAGCGGCGCGGAGGTGCTCGGAGAAGACAGCTATCCCTATTTGCAGGTCATTGAATGTCCAAAGGACATCGGTGCAGAGGAGCAAATGCAGACGAAGGTATTGGAGGTCGCAGGAGCCAGTGTGACAAAGAAGGACAGCGCAGGTTATGTGCTAGAGGTAAAGGTGGGCGAGGAGACTTGCAGTGGCGAGAGCTTTCGCGACACTTATGAGTTGGCGTCCAGCTGCTTTGAATTGCAGGAGTTTGACGGAAAGACCCGCGTGGTAACCAGAGGCGTCGGACACGGGCTTGGGCTCAGCCAATTTACGGCAAATGAGATGGCAAAAGAAGGAAAAACTTACCAAGAAATTTTGCAATTCTTTTTTCCGGGAACGGAACTGAAAGAGGTTGCAGAAATTTTGTGGGAGCAAGAATAAGGGTATCATTTTCTGGCAAAAATAATGCCAGAGGTGATAGATATGAAAAATAAAAATGATATCTCGAGAAGAGAAAAAAGTGCAACAGTCGGTCTTGTCGTGTGTTTTGTGGCAATGATTGCGATTGTGGGAATGATTACATTTGGCCAGTATCAGCGCAGAGAAAAGATTGAGCAGCAGCTGGCAGAGACAGAGAGTACGGAGAAAAACGATACCAAAGAGAAACAAGAAGAAACGCCGGAGCAGAGTCAGAGTGCAAATACGGACTCCATTCAGGCGGAGCTGGAAACGCCGGTTGTGGAGACGCCACCAATCGTAGAGCCGGCACCGAGTGTGTCACAGTCACAGGCTTTGTCATTTTCGGCGAGCGACGTGTTGATTTGGCCGGTAGATGGCAATGTATTACTCAGCTACAGTATGGATCAGACAGTGTATTTTTCAACTTTGGATCAGTATAAGTACAACCCGGCGATTATCATCAGTGGGGAAGTAGGCGGCGATGTGCTTGCGGCGGCAGCAGGTGAGATTACCTCGATTGAGACGACTGCGCAGACCGGAACCACGATTACGATGAAGCTTGGCGATGGTTATGAGTTGGTGTACGGGCAGATCAAGGAAGTGTGTGTGCACGAGGGAGATTATGTAACACAGGGCGATGTGCTGGGTTATGTCAGCGAGCCGACGAAGTATTATAGTGTGGAAGGGCCGAACCTGTATTTTCAGTTGCTGAAGGATGGAGAACCGGTGAATCCGTTGGAGTATTTGGAAGCATAGAAGAGAGCTCACTAGCAGTTTTGTTAGTGAGCTTTTTTGCGTTTCGATTCTAAATCATTGAAAACATGTTGCAAAACACAAGCAAAGTGGAGTATACTGTGTAAGTACGTTTTGACAATGAATATTTATATGTTTGAGGGATTAAAGTATATGAAAAAGTCAGAAAAAGTGATAAAAAGCTTTTTGAAAATTTATGGCGTTCAGATTATGATTATTCTGGCTGTTGTTTTGCTACTTTTTATTGCGTCTGTAATCTTACATACAGAATATTGTGTGCTTGCCGGAGTGTTACTTGGATTTGTTGCATTTTTTTATTATAGAAACAAGTTTAGTGCTTATAAGGAAGCAGAGCAATACGAGAGGGGTTAAGAGATGCGTTGTTCCATTTTCATCCCACAATAAATAAAATGGGATTTGTGATTTTGCAGATATATATTTCTTTATTGGTTGTGTCGGTTTACTTGGGTAGATAAAAATAGGAGGTAATTTTTATGTTAATGAAAGAGAAGATTTCGGATTGGTGTTCGAAACATCCAATATGGTCAAAAGGTTTGAGCGTTTTGCTTATTGCTTATGTTCTTTATCGTTTGGGATATGCCGTAGGAACGGGAATTGCGCATTTGGGCTAGTGTAGATTTATATGAGGAGAATTGAGATATGAAGATTACAGGAAAACATATTTTATATATTTTGGCGATAGTATCGTTAATCGCGTTTGCGTTTCTTTTGGTATGGAAAGTTTTTTTTGATGGTGATATCCCAGCGGAATCCCTTTGGGTACTTGGAGCGATGGAGCTTGTGATACTTTCTGTATGTGTTAGAATGAAGAAAACCTCTCTTGACATTTGACAAATTTCGCGTTAATCTATTCCTCACAGACGGCGGAGCTGTGCAGGGGTAGTCTTCCGCATTTTCAAAACATTCTATTTTCATATGAGTAATCGAAAAAAGTTCATCCGATTTTCGGAGAAGTGTTCCAAGAGAAATGAGAATTGTATTTTATAAAAGTGAAAAAACCGTTGTCTGTGCGTTCCCAATTTGGTATAGTGAAAATGTGAGAGGACTCTTTTTGTATAGCCTTTTCAGAAAGGAAGTACGGTGAGAGAGACAAATCAGCAACAAAGACCTTACACAGAAGAAGAACTCATAACGGAGCAAATTACAAAAGATAAACAAAATTATCAGCACGAGGATGCGGCATTGAAATACTGTATGCAGTCGTTTGCAGAGGTGCTGCTAGGCTTCTTCCAGATTGCGGGAGATATCAAAGTGGTAGGTCCCGGTCCGACAGAATTGGTAGATTTGAATATCGTCAAGCGCTACGAGGACTTTAATCTTTTGATGGAGGATGGTTCGTGCAAACATTTTGAATTCCAAAGCACAGAAGATGGCATCGAAGATTTGCGGCGTTTTCGCTTATATGAGGCATTGTACTGTTACCAGTATAAGACGCCTGTGACAACCTATGTATTGTATTCCGGCTCGATTAGAAATCCGAAGACAGAGCTCACGGATGGTTATAATACATATCGGGTGTATCCGCTCGTGATGGGCGATATAGATGTAGGCGGATGCATCGTAGGGTTGTATGAGAAAATCCAGAAGGGTAAGAAGCTTACGAAAGAAGATATTGTGCCGTTGGCACTCTGTCCTTTGATGGGCGGTAAATTATCCCAAAAGGAAAGAATACAGCAGGCATTTGCATTACTTCGAGAGATTACAGAGCATCCCGAAGAGACGGAGATGGATACAGAAGAGATAGGGAAAGTAGAGGCGGTGATCTACACGATGGCAGAGAAGTTTTTGGAGACAGTGGATTTGGATGAAGTTATGGAGGGACTAAGTATGACAAGGATTGGAAGAAGATTGGTGGAATCCGGACGGATGGAAGGACGTATAGAAGGTGTAATGTCTGGACAGAAGATGTTGCTATGTATTCTAAATGCGAAGGGAACGCCTTCGGAGGCCTTGCGGGAAAGGATTCAGAAGGAAGCGAATCTGGAAGTGTTGGAAAGCTGGGGAGCCTTAGCTGTGAAGACAGAGACGCTTGAACAGTTTGAAGAGATGATGGAAACACAGATGGCATAGAGAAGCAAGAAGTGAGATGGCACGTTGTCGTAAGATGGCGTGCTATTTTTGTGTGCAAAGTAGGTTTTCACAGAATAGACACAATTTCATCATAAAGTTTTCGCTTTTTTGCCATACAATGGTAGAAAAGTGTGTTAGGAGGACAGACAGTTGATAGAAGTAAAGGACTTAGTGAAAAAATATGGTCCGCATATAGCGGTAGACCATCTCAGCTTCACTGTGGAACGTGGGAACATCTATGGATTCTTAGGACCGAATGGCGCCGGAAAATCAACCACGATGAACATTATGACAGGCTATCTGGGAGCCACAGGGGGAACGGTGCTGATTGACGGGCACGATATTTTGGAGGAGCCGGAGATGGCAAAGCGCAGCATCGGCTACTTGCCGGAGATGCCGCCACTCTATGTGGATATGCGGGTAAAGGAGTATCTCAAATTCGCAGCGGAGCTCAAGAAGATTCCAAAGGAGGAGCGCGCGGAAGCAGTGGAGCAAGCGATAGAGCTTGCGAAGCTGGAAGAGGTGCAAGACCGTTTGATTAAGAATCTTTCGAAAGGTTATAAGCAGCGTGTGGGACTCGCGCAGGCAGTGCTTGGATTCCCGGAGATTATTATTTTGGATGAGCCGACGGTTGGCTTGGACCCGAAGCAGATTATTGAGATTCGCGAGTTGATTCGTAGCTTGGCGGAGAAGCACACCGTTATTTTAAGCTCACATATTCTGGCAGAGGTGCGAGAGGTGTGCAACTACATTATGATTATTTCAAATGGAAAACTGGTTGCCAGTGATACGCCGGAGAACCTTGAGCGTACATATGGGGCTTCGCTGGAGGAGGTATTTCTAAAACTGACAGAGGAGCCTATATTAGAGGACGATGTGGAGGATGAAATCGAAGAAGAGCTTGCCTCAGAAGAGGAAGCTGTAGAAGAAATTGAGGATGATATAGAGGAAGGAGGCGAGGAAGATGCTGGCGATTTATAAGAGAGAATTCAAGTCGTATTTTCAGTCCATGATTGGGTACTTGTTTATTGCTTTTTTGGCATTGTTTGTAGGATTGTATTTTATGGCTTACAACCTAAATGGCGGCTATCCGTACTTTGCTTATAGTTTGTATGGTGTGCAGTTCATCTTCTTGGTTGCAGTTCCCATCCTGACTATGAAGTGTTTTGCAGAGGAGAGAAAGAGCAAGACGGACCAATTGCTGTTGACCGCGCCGGTGCGTCTCATTGACATTGTACTCGGCAAATATCTGGCGATGGTTTCGGTGTTTGCGATTCCAATGTTGGTGTTTTGCTTTTATCCTTTGGTCATCAAAATGAACGGCACAGCATATTTGAAGGTAGATTACATTTCTATTTTTGCCTTTTTCTTGTTAGGCTGTGTCTATATTGCAATTGGTATGTTCATATCAGCATTGACGGAGAGTCAGATTATTGCGGCAGTTGGAACCTTCGCCATCCTTTTGATTCTTTATATGTGGGATGGAATACTGTCGTTTTTGCCGACCGGAACGGTGGGAACCTTCCTTTCGGAAACTTTGGGAAAGATTGAACTCTCGCATATTTTCTCAGATATTTTTATGAATAATCTTTTGAGTGTGAGCGGTTTGATTTACTATGTTTCGTTGATTGTGTTGCTGCTCTTTTTGACAGTGCAGTCGATTCAAAAACGGCGTTGGAGTTAGGAGGGCAGACGGATGAATAAGTTAAAAGAAATATGGAAAAATCCGAAGCTTCGGTACGGTACATATAGTACAGCTGTATCGGTTGTGGCAATTGTAATTGTCATCGTTGTAAATATGATTGCAGCGCAGTTTTCATCTGCAATTGATCATATTGATTTGAGCGATAGTAAGATTTATGAGGTGACGGACACCAGCAAGGACTTCCTGAAGGAGTTGGATAAAGAAGTTAAATTCTATGTGATGGCAGATAAGAGTAGTGCAGATGAACGCATCCGCACATTTATCGACAAGTATGATAAATTGTCGAAGAAGATTAAAGTGGAATGGATTGACCCGGTGGCACATCCATCGGCACTTACCACTTATGGTGCGGAGTCAGATACGGTTGTTGTGCGGTGTGAAGAGACAGATAAGCAGGAAATTGTGTCTTTTGCAGATATGATTGTATATGACTATTCTTCTTATTATACAACCGGGCAGGTGTCAGAGAGCGAGTTTGACGCAGAAGGACAGCTCACCAGTGCGGTGTATGCAGTAACGAATGAGGTGTCTAAGAAGATTTACAGAACAACGGGACACGGTGAGGAAACATTTTCTAACACGATTTTTGACTTGATGGACAAATCCAATTTTGAAGTGGAAGAACTGAATACCCTGATGACCGGCGCGGTGCCGGAGGATTGTGATTTGCTGTTTAGCTATGCGCCGACCACCGACATTACAGAGGAAGAAAAGACGATGCTTTCTAACTATATACAGGAGGGCGGCGATGTATTCCTAATTTTGGGTGTGGAGAATAAGGAAACGCCAAATTGGGATGCGTTGTTAGTGGAGTATGGCATGCAAAGGGCAGCCGGTTATATTGCAGATATGGGACGTTCTTATCAGGGAAATTATTATTATATCTTCCCGGAGCTTTCCCTATCAGATGCCTTAGCAAACAACATTTCTTCAGAAATGGTACTTTTGGTGCAGAGTCTCGGTATGACGGAGGCAACACCTGCGCGTGAGACGATTAGCTTAGAAAGCTTTATGACAACTTCTGAGCAAGGGTATGCCGTGACAGAGGAAAATACCGTGCAAGGCGAGTACATTCTTGGTGCAGTTGCGACGGAAAATGAAGGGCAGCTCACGGTAATTGCGGCAGAGAGTATGATTGATGCTTCTATTACGGATAATTTTGGAACAGTGGAAAATACGACCTTATTTATGAATGCAGTGACAAACCATTTTGAGGACGTAGAAAATATATCGATTCCGTCAAAGAGTTTGGCGATTACCTATAATACGGTACAGTATGCGGGAAGCTTTGGACTGTTCTTTATGTTTGGTGTGCCGGTGATTGTGTTGATTTTTGGATTTGTAAGCTGGCTGAAACGCAGAAAGGCATAGGTGGCTTAGGGTGAAGAAACGAAAACGAACTATGTTGATTCTGTTGCTTGCGTTGGCGGTGCTGCTGGTTGGCTATTTTGTCATTGTGAAGGTGCAGGAGGCGCAGCAAGAGAAGAAAGAAAATGATTCTGTCGAGGAGACAGTCTATGTCACAGAGCTTGAGGATGTGGTTGCACTGAAGTACACAGATGGAACCAATACGCTTTCCTTCGTAAAGAAGGAGAAGGCTTGGCTTTATGAAGCAGACGAAAGTCTGGATTTGGACGAGAGTGCGGTAGAGGCGATTGCCACAACGCTTGGAAATATTTATGCAGACCGAGTGCTTGAAGAGCCGGATGCGCTGGCAGACTACGGACTGGAAACACCGGCGTACACCATTGAGATGGAGGACAGTGTAGGAAACCATACGATAGTGTATATTGGAAATAGTATGGACAGCGGTTATTATGCGACAGTCGGAGACAAGGAGCTTGTGTATACGATAAGCAGTAGTGTGGTCAGCGGTTTGCAGTGGGATGTGAATGAGCTGGTATATGTAGAGGAGACAACAGAAACGTCGGAGGAGACAGTAGAATCATAGAGGCGTTTGGAAGCGGAAATCATAATTGCGATTTCCGCTTTTATCCGTTATACTAAAAAAATATAGAGAAAATATTAGAAGAGGTAGTTATGATGAGTCAAGTTGATTTAAATAAGAAATATGAGTTTCGCTCTGTTTTTCAAGAAGAAGTGGAACAGACGGTAGATATTGAGCAGATTTGCTTTCCGCCACACGAGGCGTGTTCACCGAAAATGATGCGGGACCGCGTCGCGCTTGCGTCGGATTTCTTTTTGGTGGCAGTGGACAGGGAGACTGGAAAGATTGCAGGCTTTTTGAATGGAATTGCAACGAACGAGGAAAAATTTCGGGACGAGTTCTTTGTCGATGCAAATTTGCACAATCCAGATGGGAGAATGGTAATGATACTCGGATTAAATGTGCTCCCAGAATATCGGATGCAGGGTTTGGCGAGAGAGATTATGACGCGGTATTTGCAACGCGAGAAAGAGCGCGGCAGAAAGAGGGCCATCTTAACTTGTTTGGATGAGAAGATAGCGATGTATGAGAAGATGGGCTATCAAAAGCTTGGTCTTTCGGCATCTGTCTGGGGTGGCGAAGTGTGGTATGATATGAGCTATGAGCTTGGATAATGGATGGTGAAAATATGAATGTAACGTATATACTGCGGTGTCGTGATGGAAGCCTGTACACCGGCTGGACAAATGACATGGAAAAGCGCCTTGCGGCGCACAATGATGGTACGGGTGCAAAGTACACTAGAGGACGCGGGCCGGTGGAGCTTGTGTATATGGAAGAATTTGAGACCAAACAAGAGGCGATGCGGCGTGAGGTGGAAATCAAAAGAATGAGCCGGGCAGAGAAGCTGAAGCTACTTTAGGAGGGTGTATGGCAAAATCAGAAAATCAAAAGTTAAAACTTTTGTATCTTATGAAAATTTTATTGGAGAAAACGGATGAACAACATGGGCTTTCGATGAAGCAGATTTTGGATGAACTGAAGGCTTATGATATTGCGGCAGAGCGCAAGAGCATCTATAGTGATATTGAATGTCTGCGTCTTTATGGTCTAGACATTATCGGTGAGCAGATAGATGGTGGCTTTGTCTACTACATAGCAAGCCGTGATTTTGAACTTGCGGAGCTAAAGCTCTTGGTGGATGCCATCCAGTCGGCAAAGTTTATTCCGGCAAAAAAGTCAACCGAGCTAATTAAAAAGATTGAAGCTTTTGCCAGTAAATATGAGGCAAGTCAGCTGCAACGCCAGGTATTTGTGTCGGGGCGCATCAAGACTATGAATGAAAGCATCTATTATAACGTAGATGCGATACATAGTGCGATTGCAGCCAATAAGCAGATTCGTTTTCAATATTTTCAATGGAATGTGAAGAAGGAAATGGAGCTTCGTAAGGGTGGCGCGTATTATCAGGTCAGCCCTTGGGCACTTTCTTGGGATGATGAGAATTATTATCTGGTTGCGTATGATAGCGCAGAGGAGAAGATTAAGCACTATCGCGTAGACAAGATGTTGAATATTAGTCAGAGCGATGAGGCGCGCGAGGGGCAGAAATGCTTTGCACGATTTGATACGGCAATTTATGCGAAAAAGATGTTTTCGATGTATGCAGGTGAAGAGGAGACTGTCAAGCTGATATGTAAGAATGAGCTTGCCGGTGCGATTATAGACCGTTTTGGAAAAGATGTTTTGATGCGCAAGATAGATGAGGAGCAGTTTGCGGCAAATGTGCGTGTGGCGGTGAGCCAGCAATTTATTCACTGGGTTATGGCGCTGGGCGCGGGTGCAAAGATTGTTGGACCGGAGCACGTTGTGGATATGGTGAAGGAAGAAGTAAGAAGATTGGAGGAGCAGTATCGGGAGTAAAAAGATTTGAAATATTAGCTGTCCGTTTTTATGGACATCCACACGACTATACTGGGAACTAAGATAAGAACGATTCTTGTCTTGGTTCCTATTTTTATTGCAAAAGTTAGTATTCATAATGAGAACATAAGGGGGAAGAAAAATGAGCGGATGTAGATGGAAAAATGGATTGGCAACAGTAGTGGCGGTAGTGCTTGTGTTTTTGGTATCTTCAATGATGGCAGGCGAAGAGCCAAAGTGTATGAAGAATGGATGCAATAATGATGTGGCGTTGAGCAGTACATATTGTTGCTTGCATGAAGGAGGGAGGATCTAAGCGTGAGCGATGGGGTTGATATGCAGTATATTATGGATGGCAACGGAAATTATTATCGAGTGAATGGAAATAATCAGTTGGTGGTAGCGGAGAGTAAAGAAGAAGCGACTGTATTTGATTCATCGGATGCAAACCAGCGAATTGGAGATGGAAAGAAAGCAAAATTCTATCAAGCAATTCCGGTGGATGAGAAGATTATTGCAATTACAAATACGGCGGAGCAAGAACCTAAAAAGCCCATAAATATGGAGTATGATATTTCTGCAATTGACTGGCCAGATTATATGAATTTGTTTTGTTATCTTTCGGAGACGGCCAAGAACTACCAAGAAGAACTCAACGCGAAGGTTTCGGTGGTGGATAAGGAAATCTGTGATTTGTTGCATTATGTTGAGCTCTATGACTTGTCAGACGAGGAGTCTGTCGATGCAGTAGAAATGTTAAAAGATGCAAGGCAGCGCCGCCGGGATATTAAAGATGAACAGACGATGCTGGAAGCTTTTATGCGTTCTGTTGGGACAAGCGCAAATGTTGCGAAGGCAAAGAATTGTGTCAAAGAAATGGGCAAGTTGGAGACGAGAAAATACACTCCAAGAGAACTGTCGGAATTGTTTGTTGGTATGGAGAAGCGAAAGACAAATCGCGAGATTTGCAGAGAACAAAAAGAGAAAAGCAGTGTGCCGGTGATATCGGAGCAGGCGGAGGTTAAAATGGAAAAGCAAGAGACTATTTATGACGGCAAGGAAAATGATTGGCTTGGTTTTGCGAAAAGCCAGAGAGACTTTTTTACAAACGTGCAGCAGTATATGTTTAACTTGGAATGCGAGCTTGACGATATCGAATATGCGATTGAAGACCTTCTAAGGACTGTTGAGGATGCGAATTATAATGTGGCGCAAGGGTATAAAGTGTTTAAGGAACTGAAGGATTTGCGTAATGAGAGAATGAGGACTATAAGGAAATTGAATCCGTGAGTTTGGGAATGCCTGAGGAAAATTTTGTCTCTATTATATCGGACACGGGAGACGATGGTGAACTGCTCTTGAAACTAAGAGAAATCTATAATTGGTCTCTTCTGAATGATATTTTAGCGGGGGAATTATCTATATCAAAAGCCAAAGTGGAGGTATATGAACAGCATAAATATGATTTGAAAGTTCTCAAAAGAATTGCGAAAAAATACCTTCCAAAAGAAAAGGTGGATTTCATTTTAAAAAGCGATAATCAAGACAATTATGCTGCGTATAGTGGACATAGTGCTAGCAAGAAATGTGACAAGGAAGCGTTTAGCATATTTTTGCAGAAACAATTAAAAGATATCGAAGTTTCTCTAGAAGATCAAGAAATATATAGTGATATGATGGAAAGAATTGCATTAAGGAAGTTTTTGCCAAAGCAGGTTGATGGGGATAATAGGGTTATTCCTTATCAGCTTTATTGGAATGAACTAAATCAGATTCTTGAAAATGCGAAGGACTATTTATCATTTTTAAATGAGGAGGACGAGGAAGGGTATGTCAATGCAGAGAAACTTCTCTCGATTTTTGAATTTAGAATTCCATATTTCGTAGGACCTTTAAGAACGGATAATTCTAAAAATAGTTGGATGAAAAGGCAGAATGACAAAGTAGGAAAGATTTACCCTTGGAATTTCAATGAGATGGTAGACTTGGACGCATCAGAACATGCATTTATCAGTCGTATGACAAATAAGTGTACATATTTACCGATATTGTACTTGGACATCTTACGAAGCCCAATGGAACGACAGAGCAGGATGAAGTCGATGCGGACGCGTGGGCGAGAGAGAGCTTGCTGTGATAGGATGAATGAAACAAAAAGAATATTATGAAGCGTGGGCGCCACATTGGCGCCCCTTTTTTATCCTCATCCCCCGAATTTTCCATTTCTCGTGCATATTTTTCCATAAAACGGAATATATTTTTAATATCACTCGAAATGCGTGAAAAAATAATCTAAGACTACAAAAGGGGGATGATGTAGCATATGAAAAAACAAATCGCATTATTACTTACCGTTGTCTGTGCCGCCACAATGCTGGCAGGCTGTGGCAGCAAGAATGATAAAAAAGCGGAAGGAGAGGTTTACTATGTAAACTTCAAACCGGAGCAGGATGCACAGTGGCAGGAACTTGCCGATATTTATGAGGAAGAGACGGGCGTGGAAGTGACGGTGCTGACTGCAGCTTCGGGACAATATGAGACAACCCTAAAGTCGGAGATGGCAAAGAAGGATGCGCCGACTTTATTTCAGGTAAATGGTCCGGTTGGCTTAAAGGGCTGGAAGGACTATTGTTATGACTTAAAGGATTCGGATATCGCAAAGGAATTATCTAGCCAGGAGTTTGCTTTGATGGACGGAGACAAGATGGTGGGAATTTCCTATGTTATCGAGACCTATGGTATCATTTACAACAAAGAATTGTTGGACAAGGCCGGATACAAGGGCGAGGATATCAAGAGCTTTGCGGATTTGAAGAGGGTTGCAGAGGATATCACAAAGCGTTCAAAAGAGCTGGGCTTTGCGGCATTTACCTCAGCCGGTATGGATGGTTCTTCGGATTGGAGATTCAAGACTCATTTGGCAAACCTGCCGATTTACTACGAGTACAAAGCGGACAATATTGGAACGACAGATGCAATCAAGGGAACGTATCTGGACAACTACCGCCAGATTTGGGATTTGTATATCAACAATGCAACCTGTGAGCCGACGGTTCTTTCGACCAAGCTGGGCGATGATGCGGTTGCGGAGTTTGTGACGAAGAAGGCGGTGTTCTACCAGAATGGAACTTGGGCGTACAGTGATGTGAAAGAAATCGGAGATGAGAATCTTGGTATGTTGCCAATCTATATTGGTATGGAAGGCGAGGAAAAGCAGGGACTCTGTACCGGTACGGAAAATTATTGGTGTGTGAATAAGAAGGCGGACGAAGAGGATATCAAGGCGACGCTTGATTTTATGAAATGGTGCGTAACCTCAGATGTGGGTGTGAAAGCAATGTGTGGAACAGAGGGTGCGATGCCGTCGGGTGAAGATGGTATGGGCTTTGTCATTCCGTTTAAGTCGAATTTGGAGTCTTCGAACGTGCTGGTAAACATTGCAAACCAATATGTGGAAAATGGGTACACGCCGGTTTCTTGGAATTTCCCGACGATGCCGTCTGAGGAATGGAAGAATGGTGTGGGTTCTGCGCTGACTTACTATGCGGCAGATCAGACAGACGCGAATTGGAACGCAGTGAAAAAAGCATTTGTAGATGGATGGAAAGCGGAAGCAGGAAAATAGTATGGAAAAGGCAATGAAAAAATATATGCCGATTTTTGTTTTTCCGACATTGGCGGCATTTATCATTGGGTTTATTGCGCCCTTTATTTTGGGGATTTGGCTCTCGTTCTGCGAGTTCACGACGGTTGCAGATGCCAAATTTGTGGGCTTCGACAATTATATAAAGGCAGTAACGGATAAGGATTTCTTTCATTCGTTTTGGTATACCGCGCTGTTCGCGGTGGTATCTTTGGTGGCAATCAATGTCATTGCGTTTTTGTTGGCGCTGGCATTGACGCAGAAAATGAAAGGGACAAATATTTTTCGAACCATTTTCTTTATGCCAAACTTGATTGGCGGGATTGTGCTCGGTTATATTTGGCAATTGATTTTCAATGGAATTCTGCAGAGCTATGACAAGACCATCGTGAGCAATGAGTGGTATGGGTTTGTAGGTCTCATTATTTTGGTGAGCTGGCAGCAGATTGGTTATATGATGATTATCTATATCGCGGGCTTGCAGGCGATTCCGGGCGATGTGATGGAAGCGACGCAGATTGACGGGGCCACCCGCTT
Source organism: Faecalimonas sp. (assembly GCA_036311625.1). Classification (GTDB taxonomy): domain Bacteria; phylum Bacillota; class Clostridia; order Lachnospirales; family Lachnospiraceae; genus Faecalimonas. The sequence continues at coordinate 37,105 of JAXJPN010000028.1, read as the reverse complement.
GCAGCGATTGTTTAAGGTTACCATTCCGATGATGATGCCGTCAATCACCATTTGTATGTTCCTTTCTCTGACAAATGGATTTAAATTGTTTGACCAGAACCTGTCGCTCACCGGCGGAGAGCCGTTTAACAAGTCGGAGCTTGTGGCGCTGAATATTTACAGCACCTTTTATGGCCGTACCGGCTGGGAGGGTGTCGGGCAGGCGAAGGCAGTCATTTTCTGTATCGTGGTTGTACTGATTGGTGTATGGCAGCTTCGTGTAACCCGTTCAAAGGAGGTGCAGCAGTAAATGAAATCGGAATCTAGATGGAGTTGGCTGGGCACGAGCTTTTTTACAGTTTTGGGCCTCATTTACATTGCGCCGATTGTGATTGTGCTGATGAACTCCTTTAAGAAAAAGACCTATATCAATATGGAGCCGTTCAAGTTGCCGACGGAGGAGACTTGGTACGGACTGAAAAATTATGTGGCATCAATTGACCGCTATGGACTTCTGGATGCGGTGGGCTGGACGGTGTTTATCACGGTGTTCTCGGTCATTGTCATCTTGATTTGCACCTCGATGTGCGCTTGGTATATCACTCGTGTGAAAGGGATTCTTTCTTCGGGGATGTATATGCTGTGTGCGGTTTCGATGGTGGTGCCGTTTCAAATGGTGATGTTTACCCTTGCGCTCATTGCAGACCGGCTCAGTCTGAATACGCCTTGGGGATTGATTATCATTTATCTTGGCTTTGGTGCAGGACTTGCCGTATTTATGTTCTGCGGTTTCGTGAAATCGATTCCGCTTGAGATTGAAGAGGCGGCGACGATTGACGGGTGCAATCCTTTGCAAATCTTTTTTATTATCGTGCTCCCGATTATGAAGCCGACTTATGTGACTGTCGGAATTTTGGAGACGATGTGGATTTGGAATGACTTTTTGCTGCCATATTTGGTGCTGGATATCAATCGATTCAAAACGATTTCGATTGTCATTCAGTATATGAAGGGAAGCTACGGGCGCGTCGATATGGGTGCCATTATGGCATCGCTTATTTTGGCGGTGATTCCGGTTGTCATTTTCTATCTGGCTTGTCAGAAGCACATCATCAAGGGTGTTGCAGCTGGCGCGGTAAAGGGGTGACGCCTATGAGAAAAAGTGGAATTTTAATGCACCTTTCTTCGCTTTCGTCTCCATATGGTATCGGAACGATGGGAAAAGCGGCTTACGAGTTCGTGGATTTCTTGCAGGCGAGCGGGCAGTCCTGTTGGCAGCTTTTGCCGATTTGTCCGACAAGCTATGGAGACTCGCCTTACCAGTCGTATTCGACCTATGCGGGGAATCCGTATTTTATCGATTTGGATATTTTGCGTGACTGGGGACTTTTGGAGGCGGATGACTATCAGACAGTGGATTGGGAGAGCACGCCGGATAGGGTCAACTATGGTGTGCTGTATGAGAAACGTTATCCGATTCTGCGCAAGGCAGCACAAAAGTTTTTGGAGAGCCCGACGGAGGAGTATGCAGATTTTTGCAGGGAGAATGAGGCATGGCTTCCTGATTTTGCAATGTTTATGGCTTTGAAGGAAGCGCAGGATGAAAGCGCTCGGAGTGAGGAGATTGCCATTGTGCAGGTCTATCAGTTTTTCTTTTTTAAGCAGTGGTGGGCGTTGAAAGCCTATGCCAATGAGAGAGGAATTGAAATCATCGGAGATTTGCCAATTTATGTGTCGCTGGACAGTGTGGATGTGTGGGCGCATCCTGAGTTGTTCCAGTTGGATGAGAATAAGGTGCCGACAGAGGTCGCAGGCGTGCCGCCGGATGGATTTACGGCAGAGGGACAGCTTTGGGGCAACCCACTTTACGACTGGGACTATATGGAGCAGAATGGATTTGCGTGGTGGATTGACCGCATTCAGTATCTTTGTAAGGTGTATGATATTTTGCGCATCGACCATTTTCGAGCCTTTGATTCGTATTATGCAATTCGCTATGGGGAGGCGACCGCAAAGAACGGTTATTGGAAGCAAGGGCCGGGAATGAAGCTTTTTGATGCGGTTGAGGCGAAGCTTGGAAGGCAAAAGATTATTGCGGAAGATTTGGGATATCTGACGGAATCGGTGAGACAGCTCTTAAAAGACAGCGGATTTCCGGGTATGAAGGTGCTGGAGTTTGCGTTTGACAGCAGGGATTCGAGTGAAAATGAGTACCTGCCGCATAACTATGATAAGAATTGTGTTGCTTATGCGGGCACACACGACAACAATACCATTGTTGGATGGTTTGCAGATATCGCGGCGGAGGATGCAGCGTATGCAAGAGAGTATCTGTGCCTAGACGAAGAGGTGCATTGGGGTATGATACGGGCACTGTGGAGCAGTGTTGCGGACTTGACAATTGTGCAGGCACAGGATTTGCTCGGTCTGGATGCTTCGGCACGTATGAATGAGCCGTCTACTTTGGGCAAGAATTGGTGTTGGCGCGCAGGAGAGGGAGTATTTACAAGCGAGCTTGCAGAGCGCTTAAGGGCTCTGACAAAACTGTATGGAAGATTACAGAAATAAGTGAATATACAAAAAAGGGCTGTTGCAAAATAGCACGAAGATTGCAGATAACAAAAGAACCCGTAAAGGCACGCGTCTTGCTGCCCTCCGGGTTCTTGTGCGGCTTACTTGCTATTTTGCAATAGCCATTTTTTTAGATACATCTTAGTAATTCTCAGCTTTTCTTTCAAAGTATGCAAGTGGGTGTGCACATGTCGGGCAAACCTCCGGAGCATCCTCGCCCTCGTGAATGTAACCGCAGTTGGTACATTTCCATCCGAGAGGAGCCTCCCCCTTGAAAGTCGTTCCGTTCTTGTAGTTCTCCAGTAACTTGAGATAGCGCTTCTCATGTGCTGCTTCGACTTTTGCAACATACTCAAATTTCAGTGCAAGCTCCTCAAAGCCTTCTTCTCTGGCTTCCTTTGCCATACGAGCGTACATACTTGTCCATTCTTCGTTCTCACCTGCAGCTGCGTCAGCTAAGTTCTCAGCCACATCACCGATTCCGTGAAATTCCTTAAACCACATCTTAGCGTGTTCTTTTTCTTGGCTTGCGGTCTCCTCGAAAATGTTTGCCATCTGCACAAAGCCGGCTTTTCTTGCAGCTGAAGCATAGTATGTATATTTATTGCGAGCCTGCGATTCACCAGCAAATGCTTCCATTAAATTCTTTTCTGTTTTAGTTCCTGCATATTTAGACATATCTGTGTCCTCCTTTTGTAATTTTTACCCTTGCATTATAACATTTTGGGTCTGAAAAAGCAATAAAATAGAACTCACACTATTTGTGAATATGTGGTAAAATAAAAGGACGGAGGATTTTCGATATGATTCGTATATTTGCAAAATTATTTATTTCAAATGAGAAGGATTGCACAGACCCAAAAGTGCGACAGGCGTATGGTGTGTTGTGCGGTGTGGTTGGCGTTGCCTTGAATGTGCTTTTGTTTGCAGGAAAGTTTTTGGCAGGAACGCTTAGCAAATCGGTGTCGATTACGGCGGATGCGTTTAATAATTTATCGGACGCTGCGTCCTCAGTGTTGACCTTGATTGGATTTCGGATGGCAGGTGCGAAGCCGGATCCGGGACACCCGTTTGGACATGGGCGGATTGAGTATATTTGCGGATTGGTTGTGTCCGGTGCGATTCTCTTGATGGCGTTTGAATTACTGAAAAGTTCGGTGGATAAGATTTTGCACCCGCAGGCAGTTGAATTTCAGATTTTGACGTTGGTGATTCTTCTTGTGTCTATTGGGGTGAAAGTTTATATGTACTTATATAATCGAGCTATTGGAAAGAAGCTGGATTCGGCAACGATGCGCGCGACGGCGATGGACAGTCTGAGTGATGCCTGTGCGACTTTTGTCGTTTTACTGGCAACGGTGATTGGACATTACACAGATTTGCAGGTTGACGGGTACTGTGGTGTGCTGGTGGCGGCATTCATCTTTTATGCGGGCATCAATGCGGCAAAGGAGACCCTGAACCCCTTGCTTGGGCAGCCGCCGGAGCCGGAATTTGTGACAAGAATTGAGACTCTCGTGATGGCATATCCGAAGGTGATTGGCATTCACGACTTGATTGTGCACGATTATGGTCCGGGCAGGCAGATGATTTCTCTGCACGCGGAAGTGCCGGCGGAGGGAGACGTTCTCGAGTTGCATGATATGATTGACAATATCGAACGCGAACTGCGAGAGGAGCTGCGCTGTGATGCGGTCATCCATATGGACCCGGTCGTTACGACGGATGAACGGGTAGCTCAGCTAAAACAAGGGCTTTCTGAGATTATAAAGGCAGTGGATGAGACGATTACCATGCACGATTTTCGTGTGGTTATCGGACCAACGCATACCAACCTGATTTTTGATGTGGTAGTTCCGTTTGGCTATGCTTTGAGTGATGAAGAAGTGAAAGAGAAGATTGAGACGAAAGTCAAGGAGACCTTTGGTGAGGAATATTACTGTGTAATGAATGTCGATAAGGACTATGTAAAAGGAGAATAATAAGAAGAAAATCGGGGGTTTGTAGGGAGATATGAAAGTGTGCGGGAATGGTAAATGATTCCCGCACTTTTTATGGAAGTTGTTGTAAATGCTTGCTAAGTAGAATGGGCACATAAGGACTATATTGTTCAAAAACTAATAATTCGCTTTTTATGGGGTTTATTTTTATCAGATTTTTAGTAAAATATAGGTACTTAAAATACAGGAAGGTGTTAAATTATGGATATGAAACAGATGGGAGATTTTTTAAAACAGCTAAGAAACGAAAAAAATTTAACCCAAGAGCAACTAGGCGAGCAAATAGGGGTAACTAACAAAACCATCTCTCGTTGGGAAACAGGTAAATATATGATACCCGTTGAATATTTGGAAACTCTTAGCAAATTATTTTGTGTGACTATAAACGAATTAGTTTCGGGGAAAAGATTAAATACAGAAACTTATATTGGCAGTGCAGAAGAGAATCTTAAAACAACACTAGGCAATGTAGAAAAGGAAAATAAAAGATTTGAAAAGATGATGTCTGTAATATTTATTATAACATCAATACTTGCGTGTATTGCTATATTATTACTACCTATTGAAAAAAGTATGTTATTTTCTGAAAAAATCAAATTACTAATAGTAACAGTAATAATTGCTATTATTGCATCGCTTTCTAATACAGTAGTTATGGTTTCAATTCTTTTGAAGAAATCTATTTTTGGGTTGCAGAAATAGTCTATCTTCTTTCCATATAAGAAAATTTTTGCTCTCTTTGTTCTACAAATTTGGGGGTAGAGAGTTTTTTGTGGTGATTAACGTTCTAAAGGCCTCATCCGTTTTTGCATAGTGTAAGGTGTCACATCAATTGTAAGCGTACAAGATGATTTCCGCACTTTTTATGGAAGTTGTTGTAAATGCTTGCTAAGTGTGTTACAATGTGATTGCATCAAACGCGACGAGCATATCGCTCATATCTATGTCGCAAATACATTTTAAAAATGTATCTGAGTTTCGGGCAATCCTGCCAGAGAGAATTCAATTTGATGGAAACAAAATTAAGAATAAAACGTGAGATATCGCATAAACTATTGACACACGTATAAACACGTGTTAATCTGTTTGCGGTAGGAAAGGAAGAGCAGAAAATGCCGATGACACCCAAAGAGATGTTACGTTACCTCAAGAAAAATGGCTTTAAAGAAGTGAGCCAAAATGGTTCTCATATAAAAATGAGAAATGTTAAGACGGGCAGGCAGACAATTGTCCCCTACCATACAAAACCAATGAAAAAAGGATTGGAACAAGAGATATTAAAGCAAGCAGGGCTGAGTAGTTCTGTAAATGAGAGGAGAGGATGGAGATGAAAAAATTATTTTATCCGGCTATTTTCCACGCAGAAGGGGAGGGGTTTTGGGTGTCTTTTCCAGATTTCCCAGAGTGCTTAACAGAAGGGGATAATATGTCGCAAGCTTATGAGATGGCGGTAGAGGCTTTGGGACTGGCAATTTCCAGTCGTCAGGAGGAAAGAGATTTGATTCCCGAACCATCTACACCAGAAAATATTGTGCTAGAAGAGGGAGTGCTTGTTGTCATAGAATTTGATATGCTTGAATATCAGAGAAAGCATAACTCGAAAGCGGTAAAGAAGACACTTACGATCCCGGAATGGTTGAACGAGGAGGCCATTGCGATGGGTGTAAATTTCTCGCAAGTGTTGCAGGAAGCTTTAATGAGTAAGTTAAATTTGGGAAGATAAGTGCAGTAAAAAGAGGATAGACGTTTATAGTCTATTCTCTTTCCATATAAGAAAATATGCTACCGATTATTATGGAATTAACTTGCTATAATCATCCAACTGTTTCTCTTCTAAGACTGCAATTAGTTCTGCAAACTCTGATAAGTCGTTACGAACAGCATATTGCTCGAGTGCATTGTAATAATCAAGGCGGTTTTCCTTCGCAATTGATACAGGCAAATACCCATGCGCCAAAAGCTGATAATTCATAAGCAGGCGGCTTGTTCGGCCATTGCCATCCAAAAAGGGATGAATTCTTACAAACTCCGCATGCGTCCAAGCGGAAAGTTCGATTGGATTCATTGTTCTTTCTTTTGCTTCCAATTCTTTATAAAAATTCTTTATTTGCATATACATTTCGTTGCCTGCCGGAGGTGTAAACCCTGCACCGCTGATACGAACTTCTTCACGTCGGTATATACCGCCAATAAAAATATTCTCCATCAAAATAGCGTGTAAATCTTTTACAATATCCTCTGTCAAAGCTTTACCTTCGGTAATACACTTTTTTACATAGGTATATGCTTTCTTGTGATTGATTACTTCATACATCTCGCGAAGTTCCTTGCCGCCAATTGTGATACCATCCTCAAGAACGACTTTGGTTTCCAAGAGTGTTAAGGTGTTTCCTTCAATCGCAGTCGAATTATGTGTGAAGGTGAGTTCGAAATCTTTTTCATAAGAGGATAAAGTAACAGCACTTATCATATGTTTGTTTTGGTCATATTTTCTTTTCTTTTCTTGTATTCTTTCAAAGTTCATATTACTTCTCCTTTCCTAGATTTCATAATGCACAAAAAGTATGCTACCGCTATGATAGCATACTTTTTTATGGTTTTCTATGATTTTCTTATGCGAAGTATCTCTTCAAAAGTCCTTCGAATGCTTTGCCGTGTCGAGCCTCATCGCGTGCCATCTCATGCACTGTGTCGTGGATTGCATCGAGGTTTGCTGCCTTTGCGCGCTTTGCAAGGTCGAACTTACCAGCGGTTGCACCGTTCTCTGCATCAACTCTCATCTCAAGGTTCTTCTTTGTGCTGTCTGTTACAACTTCACCGAGAAGCTCAGCAAATTTTGCTGCGTGCTCTGCCTCTTCCCAAGCTGCTTTCTCCCAGTACAATCCGATTTCCGGATAGCCTTCTCTGTGGGCAACTCTTGCCATTGCAAGGTACATACCAACTTCTGAGCACTCGCCCTCGAAGTTTGCTCTAAGATCCATAATGATGTCTTCGCTTACGCCCTGTGCAACGCCTACCACGTGCTCAGCAGCCCACTCTCTTTCGCCTTTTACTTCGTTGAACTTCTCTGCCGGAACCTTACATACCGGGCACTGCTCCGGTGCTGCGTCTCCCTCGTGTACATAACCACATACTGAACATACAAATTTCTTCATAACTTTTGTCTCCTTTTTATTTTAAATTTTTTTGTTTTCACTGCCTAGTAATAATAGGAATTATTACTGATTTCAATTTACCATATGCGATTCGCTCTGTCAACTGTTTTCTAAAAAATTATTAGAAAAGTTGTTCGTGCTTACTTGTGCAGTCTCCGCAAATGCCGTAGAACATCATCGTGTGACTCTCGACAATTCCATCGATGGCTTGTTCTGCTACCTTATTTATAGTATCTAATTGTTCTAATTGTAAATCCAATACTTTTCCACAACGGGTGCAACAGAAGTGGTAGTGTGGGTGTGTGTGACCGTCAAAACGATCTCCGCCGTATGGCGTATTGATTTTTAAGGCCTCCCCAGTATCAGCAAGCAGATTCAAATTGCGATAAACGGTGCCCAAGCTAATATTGGGATATTCGTTCTTCACATTGAGATACACAGTTTCTGCTGTCGGGTGTTCGTAGGTACTGCTTAAGTATTCGCGAATGGACTCTCTTTGTCTGCTGTATTTTCTTGTTGCCAATGCAATTCTCCTTTCGTAACAATAATGATAATAGTTACTATAATTATAATGCCTCAATTTGAAATATTTGTCAATATAAATATGAAAAAAGCCATTGACATTGTTTTGAAATATTGTTAGAATGGCAAAGTAACAAATGTAACATTTGCGTAACAATTATACGAAAAATTGTAATGGAGACATTTATGAATAGTAAAAAGATAAAAAGGGGAGTTATCATAGCTGCGGCAGTGGGCATTATCTTAGTACCAACCGGAAGTGCCCTTGCAGCAGATGCTGTTTCGTTTTTAGGCTTGACAGAGAAGAAGCAGACAGAAGTAAGTGCGCAGAGGGATTTGCGTAATGTGGCTGCGGAACTAAAAGAGCATACGAAGCAGGAAAAGACCTTAAAGATTGAGAGTGCAGAAGAGATTAAGCTGAACGAGATGTTGAACAAATTCACCTTTGTTGCAGTTGGCGAAGAGGGATTTGCGCCGGTGCAGAGTGAGATGTCGGCAGAAGCGGCTGCCGTTGGTAAGGTTTATGCAGACTCAATTGTAAAGGTCGTAGAGAGAGCAGAGACTTGGACAAAGATTTCTTCAGGCTCTGTAACAGGATATGTTGAGACGGACCGCTTAATTGTGGGCAAGGCGGCTGTTGCGCACGCAAAGGCACAGCTGACAGTGAAGTTTCCAGAGACAGAACTTACAACATTAGATAAAGAAACAATCGATGCAAGCTTTTCCGTTGGTGAGACCTTAGAAGAGGAAGCAGCGAGAATTGCGGCAGCAGAAGCAGCACGCATTGCAGAAGAGCAGGCGCGTCTTGCACAAGAGCAGGCGGACAGAGAGGCAGCGCAGTTGGCAAAGGGACAGGCAGTTGTAGACTATGCAAGACAGTTTCTTGGCAATCGTTATGTATACGGTGGAACGAGCTTGACCAGAGGGGTTGACTGTTCTGGTTTTGTAATGAGAATTTACGAGAAATTTGGATTCTCAATGGCACATTCTTCTTACGCGCAGAGACGTGTCGGTTATGGTGTAAGCTATAGCGAGGCACAGCCGGGAGACATTATTTGTTATCCGGGACACGTAGGTATCTATGTTGGAGATGGAAAGATTATCCACGCGTCTGATGAGCGCAGTGGAATTAAGATTTCCAGTGCGACTTATACAACGATTGTTGCAGTGCGCAGAATGTTTTAAAAGCGCGTCTCTTGTTGAGATTTGACAAAAATAAAAAATCTTGTCAAAAATTGTTGACGGGTAAAAATTGAGTTATCCACATAAAAAAATAAAAAAAACGTGATAAAATCGAGTTTTACACAAAGTTATCCACATTATCCACACGAAAACGCGGAGATAGTGTGGATATTTTTTGCGAAAAAAAGAACGAACGTTTTGTTCAGAAATCATAAAAATAAAATTTTGTCGAAATAAATCCTATGGTTGCGAATTTGTAGAAAAGGTATTATAATAAGGTGACGAAAGTTAGAAGGAGGAGGAAAGATGGCAGTGAAGGTAACGAAAGAGATGACGATTGGCGAACTGCTTGCGACAGCTCCGATTGCAGCTCCGGTTTTGATGGAGATGGGGATGCACTGTCTGGGATGTCCGTCCGCACAGGCTGAATCTTTAGAAGAAGCAGCTATGGTACACGGCTTGGATGCAGAAGTGTTAGTGGAGAGAATCAACGCAGCAATTAACGCATAATATAAAAAAGAATTCGCATGATGATGCGAATTCTTTTTTTGATAGTTTTTGCAAAATCTAAATCTCTCCAAGCTGTTGTATCGCAGCGTCGGCCACAATCACATCGCAGTGTTCTTCCAAAAAGGCAAGCATTGCACCATTTGCACGCTCTGCAGAACCATATTCGGACAGCATATTGCATACCTTATTGAATTCTGCTGTCGTATGGTCAGATTGTGTAAGTGCCAGAATATAGACACCTTCTTCTGCGTCTTTATACAAAGTGTTGGAACCATGATACATCATCTTTAACAGGCGACACGCGTGAATCGTATGGTCCAATGTGGAAAAAGAAAATAGACGAATACGAGGCATATGCTCTTCGTTCTCTTTTTCTGCTGTAGGTGGAAGCTGCTTTGGCAGTTCGCTGACTGCTTCCTTTACTTTCTGTAACAAATCCAGAAAATCATCTGCACCTTCTAATTTATCCAACATTGTGCGCTTTTTGTTATCGGAATCATTCCATGAAGAGCCAAATTTAGAAAATTTGGAATCCAGTTCTTCCGGGTCATCAACTTTGGTAATAATCAGAACAATGGAGCCGGAAGAAGCGGGAACAGCCTCTATCATCAGTGGCATATCCTCTACTTCAAAGTCAAATTCGAAAGAAGCCTGTTTGATCATATCTTGAAAAAGTGATTTTGCTTTTTCTGTACCGCAGACTAATTCGCTGAGCTTCAATTGGCGGTCAGCCAAATCAGCAGGAGTCAGAGTACAGCGTATCTGATTGTCATTTAGTTTTTCAATCTTCATCTCATCACTTCCTATCTCTCATAGTATCTTTCATTTGTATTAGTATAAACAAAAACAAAAAATATGTAAAGAAAATTTCTATGAACTTTTTGTGGACAAAAAAATTCCATATTTTTCTATAAATTATTAGAAAATATGCGAATTATACACACAATTGCGTGGAAAATGTGGATAACTCTGTGGATAAGTGTGCAAATACTGTGGAAATTCTTGTGGAAAAACGTGGCAATTTCGTAAAACACGCATTTCCAATTGCGGAAGAAGTTATAAACAAAAAGCAACTTGCAAATTGAAAAGTGCTGTGTTTATAATTGACCTACAAGAAGATAGTATGTCAGGTGGCTATGTAGAGAGGCAAGGAGGGACGTATTATCAAAAAGCAAGATTTCACATTCTCAATGTAATTTCTCGTTTCTTAGATTCGAATAGAATCATCAATGCAGACCATACAGGTCTGCAACTTGAAAACATTTCAAGGGATTTATATCAAATCCATTATCCGGAAATTAAAATGTAGAAAGGACTATCTTCTTGTAGCACACCAGAAAAATATATATCACAACCACCTCAAAAGAGGTTATCAAAACAAAAAACGAAAACATAGTTACCCAGCGAAGGAGGAAATCAAGATGGCAGAAGAGCGGTACAAAAAGTTTTTTGCAGAATTGGAGACGTATGAAAGGTCGGGCGTGAGTATGCGGCTGAATGATCACCCTGCAAGTCCAATGCAGATTGTGACAGCACATATGGTTCGAGAGGATCAGAGCTATATGCGGGATTATGTGTGGGATGAGAAAGGACAGGTGCGGGAATTAACATTTCACAATATCTATACGAGTTGAAGTGCAGGGATACCCCTCTGGCATAGATGCATACGCATTCGAGGAATGGGGAATGCTACAAAAAGTAAAAAATGTCGAAATAGTTAATGACGAGCACGAAAAATGTTGTTATAATAAGGTCTAGTGGGAGGTGTCGGTATGGAAGAACAAAACAGACCACATAGCAGACGCAGAAGGAATAAAGCAAAGAGACGCAGACAGAAGCATTTGGTGATGAAGATTGCCCTCTTTTTTGTGATTATAGCAGGCATTATTGGAGGAGCATTTTTACTGAAAAAGTATGGTCCATCAAAGGAAAGAGCGGATTTGAATGAGTATTATGGGATAGAAAAGGAAAATCAGCTTGCTGTGATTGTCGACGACGAGGTAATCGGAGCGCAGGGAATGCTGTTTGACGAGAAGGCATATATCGAATATTCTGTGGTACGCGATTATCTGAACGGACGGTTTTATGTAGATTATAATGAGAATATTTTGTTGTATACTTTGCCGCAGGGAACGATTCGTGCGGAGGTCGGAAGTTCAGAATATACACTTCAGAAGGAGAAGCAGAGTACAGGATACCCGCTTCTTAAGATGGAGGGTGCTGTCGCGTATATTGCGCTTGAATTTATAAAAGAGTATACGGATCTTGATTTTCGCCTTTATGAGAAGACAGAGACAGAGCCCGCAAGGGTTATGATTGAGAGCGGCGGTGGAGAGACGACGGTCGCAACAGTCAGACGTGATACGCAGGTGCGCAAGCTGGGCGGTGTAAAGAGCCTGATTTTGACTGACGTATCGAAAAAAGATGAAGTGACCGTGCTTGCAGATGTGGACGGATGGAAAGAGGTCTGCACGAAGGATGGTTACATCGGTTATATCAAAAGCAGCTGCTTGAAGAACGAGCGGAAGGAGCTTTCCCAGAGCGCGTTTGAAGAGCAGGTTTACCCGAGTATTTCAAAGGATTACACAATCAATTTAGCTTGGCATGTGGTGACGAATAGGACAGCCAATAACAGTGTGCTTTCCACGATTGCGGACACAAAGGGTCTGACCACCATTTCACCAACTTGGTTTACGGTGGCAGATACCAAAGGGAATTTGAATTCGCTTGCGAGTTCGCAGTATGTGAATTACGCAAAGCAGTCAGGCAGAGAGGTATGGGCGTTGGTTAGGGACTTCGACGGAGGCATTTCTTCCTATGAGGAGTCATATGAATTGCTGAGCCATACATCAAGCCGTGAGAATCTGATCAATCAGCTTTTAGCGGAGGCATTGCAGACGGGAATTGACGGAATCAATGTTGATTTCGAGAAGATTTCAGCGGAGTGCGGTGAGCATTATATTCAGTTTATCCGTGAGTTGTCTGTGAAGTGCAGACAGAATGAGCTGGTTCTCTCAGTGGCAAATTATGTGCCGAAAGGGTATAACACACAGTACAATATTGAGGAGCAGGGCAAGGTTGTAGATTATGTTGTCATTATGGGATATGACGAGCACTACAGCGGTTCTTATGAGAGTGGCCCTGTGGCATCGTATGACTTTGTGAAAGAGGGAATTGATAACACCTTAAAAGTGGTGCCAAAGGAGAAGGTGATAAATGGTGTTCCGTTCTTTACCCGCCTTTGGAAGGAGGTTCCAAAGACCGCAGAACAACTTGCAGCAGAGGAAGGTACGGAAGCAGCAGAGTATGGTATGAAGGTGACGAGCGTCGCTTACGGTATGCGTGCAGCAGAGCAGGTGATTGCAGATGCAGGTGCGCCGATTGTTGTTGATGAGGCGACCGGACACAACTATGCTGAGTGGCAGGCGGATGGTGCAACTTACAAGATTTGGTTGGAGGATGAGACTGCCTTAGAGGCCAAATTGAAGTTGATGAAGGAGCGTGAGCTGGCAGGTGTTGCCGCATGGCGATTGGGATTTGAAAAATCAAGTACATGGGATCTTATTTTAAAGTATGTCAACTAAGGAGAAGGGCTGAATATTCAGCCCTTCTTTCGCGTATACATAGTACCAGAGGACAAATTTTCAGATAAAAAGAGGGACTATGATTAAGCGAAAAATTGAGTTGGGTATGACGATATTACTTTTGCTTTGTATGATTTTTGCCAGCCGGAAACTGAGTACGATGGTGACGAGTAAGCCGGTTCAGGAAGAGCAGGAGCAGAGCAGACAAGAGCTGTTGGTGGTTGTGGATGCGGGGCATGGTGCGCACGATCCCGGAAAGGTTGGGGTGAATGATGCCCTCGAGAAGGACATCAATTTGGCAATTGCAAAGAAGTTACAGAAGGCATTGGAAAAAGAAGACATACAGGTTGTTATGACGCGCAAGGATGATACGGCTGAGGATACGAAGCTGAAAGATATGAAAAAGAGAGTTGCGTTAATCAATGAGGTGAAGCCGGATTTGGTGGTGAGTATCCATCAAAACAGCTATGCGGATGGAAGGGTTCGAGGCCCGCAAGTTTTTTACTTTACGCATTCCAAAGAGAGCGAGGGCGCGGCGAGTCTGATGCAGGCAGAGCTTGCAAGCTTGGATGAAGAGCACGTGAGACAAATTAAGGCGAATGACAGTTTCTATATGTTGAAGAAGACGGAGGTTCCTACCATCATTGTGGAATGTGGATTTTTGAGTAATGCTGAGGAGGCTGAGAAATTGGTAAGCGAGGAGTATCAGCAACAGCTTGCAGATACAATTTGCAGTGGGGTTCGAAAATGGCTGGATAAATAAGGGAAACAATGTTATAATGATATTTATGGAAACACGAATAGAAGCGATTGACAAATATCATATAGAAGAAGCGCTGATTAAGCAGGCCGGTTCTGTTTTGCTGAATGGTGGACTTGTTGCATTTCCGACAGAGACTGTGTATGGATTGGGAGCCAATGCACTTGACGAAGAGGCTGCGAAGAAGACCTACGCGGCAAAGGGACGTCCGTCGGATAATCCGCTTATCGTACACATTGCAGATGTAGAGGCTTTGGATTTGATTGCGCAGGAAGTACCGGATAAAGCGAAGCGAGTGATGGAAAAGTTTTGGCCGGGACCGTTGACCCTTATTTTTGAAAAGACGGCGCGTGTACCATTTGGCACGACCGGAGGTTTATCTACGGTGGCGGTTCGTATGCCTGCGGATGAGATTGCACTGGCTGTGATTCGCGCAGGTGGCGGATATATTTCTGCACCGAGTGCCAATACGTCTGGCAGACCAAGTCCGACAAGTGCGCAGCATGTACGCGATGATTTGGATGGGAAGATTGACTTTATCTTAGATGGTGGCAGTGTGGAGATTGGTGTGGAGTCTACGATTCTTGATTTCACAGTGGAACCGCCGATGATTTTGCGTCCGGGCGCGATTACACGGGAGATGCTGGAGGAAGAGATTGGAGAAGTTGCAGTAGATGAAGCCTTGCTTTCTGAGGATAGCAAGGAGGCACCAAAGGCACCGGGTATGAAGTACCGCCACTATGCACCGAAGGCTCAGCTTATGATTGTAGAGGGTGAGACGCGGGATGCGGTAAAAGCGATTCGCCAGATTGCATTTGAACAGACTCGCTTGGGATATCAGGTCGGTATTATTGCGACGAACGAGACGGCAAGTGCCTATACGGTAGGTATCGTGAAGAATATTGGAAGCCGCAGCAATGAGACTACGATTGCAAAGCATTTGTATGAAGTGCTGCGTGAGTTTGACGAGGAAGATGTCAGCTACATTTATAGTGAGGCATTCTCGGAAGAGGGCATTGGCAGTGCGATTATGAATCGCTTGCTTAAGGCAGCAGGACACCATACGATACAGGCGACAGACATTACCCGCTTGCAGAAGTATAGAAGGGTGCTTTTTGTGAGTGGAAGCGACAATTGTCGCGGGCCGATGGCGGCTGAGCTTTTGCGGCACCAGACGCTGAGTCAAGAATATGAGATTGGCTCTCGGGGAATGGTCGTACTGTTCCCGGAACCGGCGAACCAGAAGGCGGAGGCAATTATGCGAAGCCAGCAGATGACCCTAGAATCACATGAGGCAAAGGCATTTGACGAGGCGGACTTGGATGACGAGACTTTGGTTTTGACGCTCGAGGAGTCCTATAAGTGGAAGATTGTATCTGATTATGAGAATGTGAAGAATGTTTACAGTCTCGGGGAATACATTGAAGACGAGCGGACGGTGGAATCAACACACGGACAACCGTTGGTTGCCTATGGTGAGAATTTTGAATTACTGCGCGAGCTGATAGGGAAGCTTGCAGAAAGATTAAATGAGGAGGCAAAGAACGTATGATAGGAATTGGTTGTGATCATGGCGGTTACGCATTGAAGTTAGAGATTATCAAATATTTGGAGAAAGAGGGCTTGGCATACAAGGATTTTGGCTGTGACGGAGAGCCTGTGGATTACCCGATTTATGCGCGCAAGGTTGGACAGGCAATCTTGGATGGCGAGTGTGAGAAGGGGATTTTGATTTGTGGAACGGGAATTGGTATTTCCATTACAGCGAATAAGATGAAGGGTATTCGCTGCGCTCTTTGCTCGGACTGTTTTTCGGCAGAGGCAACCAGACTGCACAATGATACGAATATCGTAGCACTTGGTGGACGAGTAGTTGGCCCGGAGCTTGCAGTTAAGATTGTGGATACATTCTTAAAGACACCGTTTTCGGAGGATGAGCGCCATATCCGCAGAATCAATATGATTGAATAGACAGGTACGGAGGAGAAGCGATGAGTGCAAAAAGAAAAGATTACATTTCGTGGGATGAGTATTTTATGGGCGTTGCCATTCTTTCCGGTATGCGTTCGAAGGATCCAAGCACACAAGTAGGGTGCTGTATTGTAAGTCAAGACAATAAGATTTTGTCTATGGGGTACAATGGTTTTCCGATTGGCTGTTCGGACGAGGAGTTTCCTTGGGAGCGAGAGGGCGATGCATTGGATACCAAGTATCTCTATGTTGCACACAGTGAGTTGAATGCCATTTTGAATTACAATGGCGGAAGTCTGCAAGGAGCGAAGTTGTATGTGTGTCTGTTCCCTTGTAATGAGTGCGCAAAGGCGATTATTCAGTCAGGTATCAAGGAAGTCATCTATGACAGTGACAAATATGCGGATACGCCGGCAACGAAGGCATCAAAGCGTATGATGGATGCAGCAGGTGTAACGTATCGTCAGTATGAGCGCACCGGAAGAGATATTCACTTCTCTCTCTAATTTACATAAGTAGCAAGGTCGATGCATAAGATATAGCGAACTCATTTTGGAGGGCGCTATGTCTTTTTTAGTTTACATAAGTAATATTATGGTACCGTTGTTGGTGTTTAGTATCGTAGCCTATGGGCTTTCGATGCGTGTGCAGGTCTATGATGAATTTGTGCGGGGTGCAAAAAAGGGATTCGGAACGGTTATTAAGATTATGCCAACCTTAGTAGGTCTGATGGTCGGGGTAGGCGTTCTGCGTGCTTCCGGCTTTTTGGATTTGCTCGCAAATTTGTTGGGAAAAATTACGGTGTATCTGGGCTTCCCGCCACAGCTTGTGCCCCTTGCCATTGTGCGTATGTTTTCTTCGTCGGCAGCGACAGGCTTGCTCCTGGACATTTTCAAAGAGTACGGGACGGATTCGCGCGTCGGACTGATTGCCTCGATTATGATGTCCTGCACAGAGACCATTTTCTATACGATGAGTGTGTACTTTATGACTGCAAAAATTAAAAAAACGCGCTACACCCTCGCAGGGGCTTTGTTTGCGACCCTTGCAGGGATTATAGCGAGCGTGTGGCTTGCTGGGGCTTGAATTTAAGCCCCGAGAACAGCCTTTCTTACAATGGAGAAGGGGGCAGGCCCGACTTCTAGCACAGCCTTGTGAAATTTTTTCTGTGAAAAATCCTCGTCTTGCTTTGCAATACATTCTTTCTTCAATTCCAGAAATTCCAGATACCCGACATAGTATGCCAGATAGTTTGCGGGGTCTCCGAGAATCAATTCGTAAATTTCAGCTATAATTTCTTCATCCTCAATGCCGTAATTGCGGAAAAATTCTATGCTTCGTTCCAGATTCCACCCATGCTCATGGATGCCGATATCGGCGAGTGCATAGAGACCGAGAATGAAGGAGCTGTTTTTCTGTAACAGAGTAGCGTAGGGCTTTTCAATCGGTGCGAGATAATAGGAACACATTTCCGCATAGGTGGCCCAGCCTTCAACATACCCCTTGAAGTTAAAGAGCATACGTAAGGGATTTGGCTCGCTTGCCGCATAGTAAGTTGTCTGGTAAAGGTGTCCCGGATAGCCTTCGTGGGCAAGGGTTGTAAAAAGCTGTAGGCCTTCCGGCGAATTTCCGCGATTGATATAAATCACATTTTCAATGGTATTGTCAATGGCGGGGATAAAGTAAAATGCCGGACTCAAATAGGATTCCAGTGCAGGCGGCACATATTTGATTTCAATATTGACATCCTGCGATTTGGGGAAGGTGTTGCCAATTTTTTTCTCTAGGTCGGAGAGGATGCGTTCGGGCGCAGAGGCGTCTAAGGAACCGCCTGCGCTTGCCTGTTCAAGCAGCGTGGGATATTCCGAAGCTATTTTTTGCATACTAAGAATATCATCTGCAATCTGCCTTTCAATCAGTGCTTCCATCTCGGAAATGCTTCGCGTAGAACCGGTCTCTTTGGCCGCGAGGTGCTCATAGTAAGCTTTTCCCTCTGGGAGATAGCAAAGTCCCTGTGTATTGCGCCCGCTTCCTCTTAGATTCGAAAGAGCCTCGATGAGCTGTGTGTAAGCGGGGAGAACAGCCGAGTCAAGCAGAGATTTGTTTTTGGCAATATAGTCTGTCTTCTGTTGGGCATTCAATTCGGAAATAGAAGCAAGGCGCTCTTCAAAGGTGGAAAGCAGGTAGTTCGAGTCCCCCATCGCGACAAAACCTTCACATTGTGTGAGCACTTCTTCCAAGATTACATCGGACATAAAAAGCCCGGCTTCTGCCTTTGCTTTTTCGAAGGCGCTGAGCGAGGCGAAGTATTCTGGCAGGGTTTCTAATAAGCTGAGATACGTTTCTATGTGTGTTGTGTTTTGAAGAGGATATTCGGCAAGTAACATCGGGAGCTGGGCGTGAATGCCGGTAGTGGGACTTAAGGGCTCCTCGTGGAGAATGTATTTGGCCCCCTCCATTGTTGTACTTATATAGGAAGAAAGCACTTGATAGGTAAGTTTGTTTTGTTTTGAAAGAAGGCCGTATGAAAATTTATCGAGCTTGTTGCGACAATTTTCCAGTGAAGCAAGCAGGGCGGAAGGGTCGGTAGGAAATTCGCCGAAGCTTGGCTCGCCGGGCGTGATGCCATAGGCGCTCGGGTCTTGCAGGGTGTAATGCAGACCTAAAGTGGTGGTGGAAACATCCTGCTTAAACAACTCTAAGGTAAATTGTTCAAATGCGGCATCGGCATTGGTCGGAAGGGTGAACTTTGTGCAGCCGGACAGCAAAAGCACAGCGACCAGAAATGCTGAAAGAATGCGTTTTTTTAGATTCATAAAAACTCCAAAGCTTTTTTCTTCATTTTATGAGCATTCATAAGCATTTATCCCTTGCAGAAAACGCATTTATCAGGCTGGGAAATCTTGACACAGGGCGCGAGCTGTGTTACGATTTTTGGATATAAGTAGCGTGGCTGCTTATGGAAGAACGGAGGAATGATGATGGAGAATAAAAAGTTTTATATGACGACAGCGATTGCTTATACCTCAGGCAAGCCGCATATCGGAAACACATATGAATTTGTGCTCGCGGACGCGATTGCACGTTATAAAAGAAGTCAGGGCTATGATGTCTTTTTCCAGACCGGAACAGACGAGCACGGACAGAAGATTGAATTGAAGGCGCAGGAGGCGGGCATTTCCCCGAAGGAATTCGTGGATGGTGTGGCAGCGCAGGTAAAAGAGATTGCAGATTTGATGAACACTTCTTATGACAAGTTTATCCGCACGACGGACGAGTATCACGAGAAGCAGATTCAGAAGATTTTTAAGAAGATGTACGAGAAGGGCGACATTTATAAAGGACATTACGAGGGTATGTACTGCACACCATGTGAGTCCTTCTTTACCGAGTCGCAGCTTGTAGATGGCAAATGCCCGGACTGTGGCCGTGAGGTGCAGCCGGCAAAAGAGGAAGCGTACTTTTTCAAGATGAGCAAATACGCAGACCGTTTGATTGAACATATCAATACACATCCGGAGTTTATCCAGCCGGTATCAAGAAAGAACGAGATGATGAACAACTTCTTGCTTCCGGGCCTGCAAGACCTCTGTGTATCGAGAACCTCTTTCAAATGGGGTATTCCGGTAGACTTTGACCCGAATCATGTGGTATATGTATGGCTTGATGCGCTTTCCAACTACATCACCGGCATTGGTTATGACTGTGACGGTGAGAGTACGGAGCAGTTCGCGAAGAATTGGCCGGCAGACTTGCATTTGATTGGAAAGGACATCATTCGTTTCCACACGATTTACTGGCCGATTTTCTTGATGTCTTTGGATTTGCCGCTTCCGAAGCAGATTTTTGGACATCCTTGGCTTTTGCAGGGTGACGGCAAGATGAGCAAGTCAAAGGGCAATGTGCTTTATGCAGACGAATTGGTGGATATGTTCGGTGTGGATGCGGTGCGTTACTTCGTACTTCACGAGATGCCGTTTGACAATGACGGTGTGATTACTTGGGAGCTGATGGTAGAGCGTCTGAATTCAGACCTTGCAAATACCTTAGGTAACTTGGTGAACCGTACCATTTCTATGACGAACAAATACTTTGGCGGAACAGTTTCTGACAAGGGTGTAGCCGGCGATGTGGATGCTGACTTGAAGGCAGTTGTTGACGGAGCACCGGCGCTTGTGGATGCAAAGATGGAGAATCTTCGTGTGGCAGATGCCATCACCGAGATATTCAGCGTATTTAAGCGTTGCAACAAATACATTGATGAGACGATGCCTTGGGCACTCGCAAAAGACGAAGCACAGAAGGACAGACTGGAGACGGTATTATTCAACTTGATTGACAGCATTGAAAAGGGTGCGGCATTGCTCGCTTCCTTTATGCCGGAGACTGCGGAGAAGATTTTGAAGCAGACCAATGGCGGGGCTGTGACAGACAAACCGGAGATTCTGTTTGCACGTTTGGACTTAGAAGAAGTGATGAAAAAAGTAGAAGAGCTTCATCCGGCAGTCGAGGAAGAAGTGGTAGATGAGAATGTGATTGATATTGAGCCAAAGGACGAGATTAGCTTTGATGACTTTGGAAAGATGCAATTCCAGGTGGGTGAGATTATTGCCTGCGAAGAAGTGCCGAAATCAAAGAAATTGCTTTGCTCACAAGTAAAAATCGGAAGTCAGGTAAAGCAAATCGTATCGGGCATCAAGGCATATTACAAGCCGGAAGAGATGGTTGGCAAAAAGGTAATGGTGCTAGTGAACTTGAAGCCGGCGAAGCTGGCAGGCGTATTGTCGGAAGGTATGCTTCTGTGTGCAGAGGATGCAGAGGGCAATCTGGCGTTGATGACACCGGAAAAAGATATGCCGGCAGGAGCAGAAATCTGCTAATTTCAAAAAAGGAGGATTTGAGGATGATTCGAATTGGTATTGTTGGTTATGGAAATATTGGACGCGGTGTTGAGCTTGCGATTTCGCGCAATGACGATATGGAGTTGGTTGCGGTGGTAACGCGAAGGGACCCGCAGGCGGTACAAGTTTTGACAGAGGGAGTGGCAAAGGTTCATATGGACGATTTGCTTTCTCTGAAGGATAAAGTAGATGTGTTGATTCTTTGCGGTGGCTCTGCCACAGATTTGCCGGTGATGGGGCCGGAGATTGCAGCGAACTTCAACACGATTGATAGTTTTGATACGCATGCAAAGATTCCAGAGTATTTTGCAAATATGGACGCAGCTGCAAAGGCAGGCGGGCATATCGGTATTATTTCGGTAGGTTGGGATCCGGGAATGTTCTCGCTGAACCGCCTTTATGCGGAGTCGATTTTGGTACAGGGCAGCACCTATACCTTCTGGGGTAAGGGCGTAAGTCAGGGACACTCGGATGCGATTCGTCGGGTGCCGGGCGTGAAGAATGCGATTCAGTATACGGTGCCGATTGAGGCAGCAGTTGAAGAAGTGCGCAGCGGAAGTGAGCCGGAATTGTCAACCAGACAAAAGCATTTGAGAGAGTGTTATGTGGTTGCAGAAGAGGGCGCAGACCTCGCGGCAATTGAAGAGGCAATCAAGACGATGCCGAATTATTTTGCAGACTATGACACGACGGTGACATTCATCACGGAAGAAGAATTAAAAGCAAATCATAGCAAGATGCCGCACGGGGGCTTTGTTATTCGTACCGGTGAGACCGGTATTTCCGGCAACAAGAATGTGATTGAATACTCGTTGAAGCTGGATTCCAATCCGGAATTCACCTCAAGTGTTTTGGTTGCGTATGCAAGGGCAGCCTACAGATTGGCGGCAAAGGGAGAGTGTGGCGCGCGAAGTGTATTTGACATTGCACCGGCCTTGCTTTCACAAAAGACAGGCGAACAGCTTAGAAAAGAGATTTTATAATGATATTTGACAGTCATGCACACTATGATTCGGAGCAGTTCGAGCAAGACCGCGATGCGCTTCTTGGCTCTATGCCGGAAAAGCAAGTTGGCACGATTCTAAATGTGGGGGCGAACTGGGATTCCGTCACGGAAGCGGTGGAGCTTGCCCACAGATATTCGCACGTGTATGCAGCAGTGGGGCTGCACCCCGATGAGGTAGGTGTTTTAAATGAAGAGAGATTTGCCTACTTAAAAGAACAATGTCAGAAGGACAAGGTGGTTGCAGTGGGCGAGATTGGTCTGGACTATTATTGGGACAATGAATCTCACGATGTGCAGAAGAAATGGTTCATCCGTCAACTGGAGCTTGCGAGAGAGCTGAACTTGCCGGTGGTGATTCACAGCAGAGAGGCGGCAGCCGATACGCTTGCGATTATGAAGGAGCACGGCAAGGGGCTTCGGGGCGTCATCCATTGTTTTTCTTATTCTTTGAAGCAGGCGAGAGAGTATATCAAGCTTGGATATCACATCGGAGTTGGCGGCGTTGTTACCTTTAAGAATGGTCGCAAGCTCAAAGAGATAGTCCAAGAGATTCCGTTAGAGTGTATTTTGCTGGAGACGGATTGCCCGTATCTGGCGCCCGTTCCATTTCGTGGGAAACGCAATGATTCTTCATACTTGAGCTATGTAGCGGAGGAGATTGCGAGTTTAAAAGGCATTTCCTGCGAAGAGGTAATCGCACAGACAGAGAAGAATGCGAAGGAGTTATTTCGCATCTAGAAATCAAACACAGAAAGGAAATTTGGATGAAAGAACCGACACTTGGGAATCCACAGAATACAATTGAAATCTTGCAAAAATACGGGTTTTCCTTCCAGAAAAAGTTCGGACAGAATTTCCTGATTGATACACACGTATTGGATAAGATTATTGCTTCAGCCAATATCACCAAAGAGGATATGGTGCTGGAAATCGGGCCGGGCATCGGAACGATGACGCAGTATCTTGCGTGTGCAGCCGGAAAAGTGGTGGCAGTTGAGATTGATAAAGCTTTGATTCCGATTCTGGCAGATACTTTAAGCGAGTATGACAATGTCACTGTCATCAATGAAGACGTATTGAAGGTAGACATTACAAAGCTCGCTGAGGAATATCATAATGGAAAGCCAATCAAGGTGGTTGCCAATCTTCCATATTATATTACGACGCCGATTATTATGGGCTTATATGAAAGCCATGTGCCGATTGAAAGTATTACGGTGATGGTGCAAAAGGAAGTGGCAGACCGTATGCAGACCGGGCCGGGCAGCAAGGACTATGGTGCGCTGTCTTTGGCGGTGCAGTATTATGCGGAGCCTTATATTGTGGCAAATGTGCCGCCAAACTGCTTTATGCCGAGACCGACAGTCGGTTCGGCAGTGATTCGGCTTACCAGCCACAAGGAGCCGCCAGTACAGGTGGCAGATGAGAAGCTATTGTTTCAAGTGATTCGTGCTTCCTTTAATCAGAGAAGAAAGACACTTGCAAACGGCTTAAACAACTCGCCGGAGATTCAGCTTCCGAAGGAAGTAATTATTCGCGCAATTGAGAGTCTTGGAAAGGGCGCAAGTGTGCGCGGTGAGACTTTGACCCTGCAAGAATTTGCGGAATTGAGTAATACAATTTCAACTTTACTTAATAATTCTTAATATTATCTTTCTTGCCTAAAGGGGTTTGATTTAGTATAATAAGTGACACGAAACGACGAGGCATACTTAAGAAAGGAGACATGCCGATGCAGACATTATTTGATATTACACCGGAAATTATGTATTTAGCAGATTTGTGTGAGAAGAACAACGCGATTGACCGCGACTTATACATAAAGCATGACGTAAAGAGAGGACTCCGAGATTTGAATGGACGGGGTGTGCTTGCAGGTCTTACGAACATCTCAGACGTATGTGCATCCAAAGAAGTGAATGGAGAGCGTATTCCGATTCCGGGCAATCTTTACTATCGTGGTTATAACATCAAAGACTTGGTAAATGGATTTTTGGATGCCGATTATTTTGGATTTGAGGAGACAGCCTACCTGCTTTTGTTCGGTGAGCTTCCGACGAAGGGTGAGCTGGATGAGTTTCAGAAGATGCTTGCGGAAAGGAGAACCTTGCCGCCAACCTTCGTGCGTGACATTATTATGAAGGCACCGAGCAGAGATATGATGAACAGCTTGTCGCGTTCAATCTTGAACCTGTATTCTTATGATGAGAAGGCGGATGATACCTCGATTCCGAACGTGCTTCGCCAGTGTTTGAACCTGATTAGCCAGTTCCCGATGTTGATGGTGTATGGCTATCATGCATACAACTATCGCAAGGGTGAGGATTTGTTCATCTATGCACCGTCGAAACAGCTTTCGATGGCAGAGAATATCCTGATGATGCTTCGCGAAGACAGAAAATATACAGCTTTAGAGGCAAAGATTCTCGATATGGCACTTGTTCTTCACATGGATCACGGCGGTGGAAATAACTCGACATTTACGACTCACGTTGTCACTTCTTCTGGAACTGATACCTATTCGACCATTGCAGCAGCGATGGCATCCCTCAAGGGGCCGAAGCACGGTGGTGCAAATATCAAGGTAACACAGATGTTTGCAGATATGAAGGAGAGTGTGAAGGATTGGACGGACGAAGATGAAGTGCGCGACTACTTGGTTGCACTTTTGGAGAAGAGAGCATTCGACCAGAAGGGTCTTATCTATGGTATGGGTCACGCCATTTATTCGATTTCCGACCCACGTGCTGAGATTTTCAAAGGCTTCGTAGAGAAGCTTGCAAAAGAAAAAGGATGCGAGAAGGAGTATGCGCTTTACAGTATGGTAGAGCGACTTGCACCGGAGATTATCGCAGAGCGACGCAAGATGTACAAGGGTGTCAATGCGAATGTAGACTTTTACAGTGGTCTTGTGTATAGTATGCTCGGTCTTCCGCAGGAGCTTTACACACCGATTTTTGCAGCAGCCCGTATCGTAGGCTGGAGTGCACATCGTCTTGAAGAGCTTAAGAATGTAGATAAGATTATCCGTCCGGCATATATGCCACTTTGTCCATACAAGGAATATGCGGATATGGAGAACAGATAAGAACGGATTCTAAAGAAGAAGTTCATAAAGTTTTATTTTCTTTAAGAAAGTGTACATAATTTGAACACAATTATTTTTTATACTGAGGTCAGATAGTTGAAGCGACAACTATCACCCCCTCATAAAGTAATCCCTCAGATGAACGAGGGAGACTTTACTCTCATTCCTTTAGATAAACAGTTAAGAAGTCCTAGTAAATAGGGCTTCTTTCTGTATGTAAAGACTTCTTGGACAACTTTGGGACAACCTTTGCTTCGATTCCAGCTTCAAAGCACCTTGTTGCAAATGTGTGACGCAAAGCATGAGGATAGAAATGCCGCATCGTTTTTAAACTGCAATCAAATCATATTTATTTTTAAAATTTTTTCCTTCGTTTGCTCGGATGAAATTATCCAGAGTTTCCGCGCGAATAACAAGCTTAGACTCTATTTTGGTGGCGGGGACGAATCCCCAACCTACCAAAGGGCGAAACGTGGTGCGTCCGATTCCGGAGTATTCAGCGGTCTCGTTAATTGAAAGGAACTTCTTCTGCATTATTTACGCCCTCTAAATCTCAACTTCGGTCAAAAGTCCAGCCATTTTCTCTTTTTTGATATAGAATCATACATTTAAAAATACGTAAAAAAGGAAATAAGATTTTATAATATGTAAACGCGATGTGTCTGAATGTATTGTTGCGGGTTAAAAAAGTGTGCTTAAAAACCGAATGTGATCACCTGCTGAAAGAGGGCTTAATATAGGTTTCAGTTGTTATGTTAGGCAAAATGAGATATAATATAAATAAGTTATTAAGCAGAAAGGAAGTATTAAATATGAAATCAGCAGAAGCGTGGAATTATGCCATTGGAATGATTAAGGTTGATGGTCTTGAGCCAACGGAAGATTTTAAAAGATATATCGAAAAAGAAAAAAGTGGAACAGCTACGATGGCTGATGTTAAACGCTTTTTGGATAAGAAGTATCAAATGAAGGAGACAAGTAATGCGTGATCCGTATCTATATGATGATGGTGGTGTATTAAAGAATAAATTAGGTATATTAGACCAAGATAATTTAGAGGAAGCAGAAGCAGATTATGTTGTATACAGATTGAAGGATGTTACAATGAATCCGCTTCCGGGCAAGTACGATACAGTGCATTTACTAAAGTTACATCAATTTATTTTTCAAGATTTGTATGAATGGGCAGGGGAGCCTCGTATTATATCGATTTATAAAGAGGAAGACATTCTTGGAGGTATGTCAATAGAGTATTCCGACCCATTTGACATCACGAAAGATATTCACTACGTATTGTCGGATATGAGAGTAAAGCAATGGGGACAAATGAGCAAAGAAGAGGTTGCAAGGGAATTTAGCGATTCGCTTGCACGACTATGGAAGATACATCCATTCAGAGAAGGAAACACAAGAACTACAGTTACATTTTGTTGTCAGTTCGCAGATGAACTTGGTTTAAAAATTAATCGCAGTATTTTTGAGAAAAATAGTCGATATATGCGAACTGCACTTGTGGCATATAATGCATATTTTTCAGATGGTTCAGACTTTTCTAAAAAGGAGTATTTAGAAAAAATTGTATATGATGCATTGTTTGGATAGTGCGAGTGACTAGGTTCAGGAGGTACATTATGGAAAAAGAGATGAGAAAGTCTTGCGAAATATGCGAATTTAATATGGGAACTGTTTGCGGGGGATTTGGAAAAAGAACTGACAATGGGGCAGAGACGTATGGTATGTTTATAGAGGAAACAGAGAGAATGTTTCCGAATGGATGTGAAGATTGGGGAATATCTTTGGAGGCATATGTTGAACAAGAGGAAATGAAGAAACGATAATGTATAGTTTAGTCATTGAGATAAAAATGCAGGTAAATGCAGCCGTAGTGATACGGCTGTTTTTCTGTTTGTGGGAAAACAAAGCAGAACATACATTCGAAGAATGCTGTACAAACACAGGGTGCTATGTTATACTACAAATAAAAAGTTTACAATAGAATTGATTCATTATAAAGGAAGTGGAGGTGTTAATATGGGTGATTTTGAAGACAAATTAGCAGAAATATCTCAACTTGTTTTGTCTAAAGGTTTAACAAAAGAAGAGCAGAATTACTATACAGAATCTTTATTTGAGACTATTAAGCATATCAATGAATATGGAGAAGAATTTTGGTATGCAAGGGAACTTCAGATAGCATTGCAATATACTAAATGGGATAATTTTAAAAAGGTTATAGAGAGAGCGATGATTACTTGCGAAAACAGTGAAAATATGGTAGAAGACCATTTTGCCGATGTCGGGAAAATGGTCAGTATTGGTTCTAGGACAGAACGTGAAGTAGATGATTATGCACTTTCACGTTATGCATGTTACTTGATTGTACAATGTGGTGATTCACGAAAAAAAGTAATTGCTTTTGGTAAAACATATTTTGCTGTAAAAACGCGCCAAATGGAATTGATTGAGAATTTTGATAGACTTGATGAAAATCAAAAACGCATTGCCATTAGACATGAAATGAAAGAACATAACAAATTGCTTGTTGCTGCCGCGAAAGATGCAGGCGTGAAGACGAGTTTAGATTATGCAATATTTCAAAATCATGGTTATCAAGGATTGTATGGAGGATTGAAAGCACAAGATATCTTGGACTATATGGGATACGAAGAACTTGCGGCCAATCTTTTTCGTGCGACACAGACGGAGGCAAAATTGAGACGTGAAAATATTCAGGGTAAAGAAAATGCAAATCGAACACATTTTGATGTGGGAAAGGCTGTGAGAAATACAATTGAAAATCTTGGTGGCACGATGCCGGAACACTTGCCTACTCCGAAGAAAAGTATTCGGCAAATTGAAAGAGAGCATAAATTACGGGGAAATTAGGATGCTCGATTTGATAGCCCGCATTCCTTTAGATAAACAGTTAAGAAGTCCTAGAAAATAGGACTTTTTTCTGTTTGTAAAATAAAGAAATATCATATAGGCAAAAAATTAACCTTATGGAATCCCATACGGTTAAAAAAGAGCAAACCCTATTTTCTTTTTCCGTATTCATAAATGGTATCGCTTGGTAAGTCAATGTAGTTATTCCAATAAACGCAAGTACGGCTTGCGTCTAGTTGAACCTGTTGCCATAGTCCATTTATATTTTTTAGGTCATCATAACTCGGTAGAGTTTGCATATCATCTTTCACATCATACTCTACTGTTTGATTATCATCAAAGGTGACGAGTAGAATGTAATTGTCTAAAGGTTTTAAAGTTTTAATTCTAATAATCACTAATAACACCTACCTTTCAATGCACCAAGTAACTTTGTTATAGTGGAGGCAATTTGGTGATGTTTTGCGCATTCCACATTTCGAGCAATTCGTTTTGGTGCTTAGCGAGCCATTCTTCTACAAGCTCTTGTGCTTTTTTTGCATATTTCATTTTGTCATTTTACATATTAGCATATTATATTTTAAGTGCCAATAAAAACATACTCATAAAAATTAGGAAATACGTCCGAAAGTTTTAATGATAATCTGAAAATAAGAGGTTCTCGCATCTAAAGAAATGATGCAAGTTTGAGTCAACTCTGTTATAATGAGAGCAATTAAAGATGGATGTATAAGAAGATTTGGCTGCATAGAACAACTCAACAAGAAAGGGAAACGAGGTATGTCAATTACAAGCGCAACAAAAAATAGTAAAGAACTTAGAGAGAAAGCACTTGCTACGCTACCGTTTATTGAGGAAATCTGTCCGTATGGAGAAACAATAGGCTCATTTTTGGATAAACGAGAACTTATTGTAGATGGAAAGGTAACGGAATTTCTTGTCCAACAGGGATTAATGTCGGAGTTTCTTGACTTTCGGCGAGCAGAAATGGCAAATAGAATGAACGCGTGGTTTGAAGATAAGGGCTTCAAGTGTTCGTGGAAATAGAGAAAGGGGGTGAATTAATATGCTATTTTTATCAAGTATAATTGCATGCGCAGGGCTTGGAGGAACTCTGGGAGGAGCTATTGCAACTCTTATGGGCACTTCGGTTGCAACAGGAACAGCAATTGGTACAGTAGCAGGCGCCGGTGTAGGTGTTACGGTTGGTGTTGGTGAAGTAGCGCAAAGCATAACTGATTAATGTCAGTGGAACTTTGTGGAAAGGTGAAGGTGTTATGGGGTATTATAAAAATCCAGAAGAAATGTATTCGTGTCGCGCCAAAAATTTTAAGCGAGATGGGGACAGGCATTGGGCACAAGCAAAAAACGGTGAGGGTGGTTATCATTATGGAAAGGCAAGGTTTTGCTATGAGCAGTCAGAAATAAATAGAGAAAAAGCTGTTTGGGCTAGAAAAAATAAGAAAACCTTTTAAATGGCAAACTCATATTGAATGACTCGAGATGGAGATAATGGCATCTATTGTCACTTGGCTTAGACGATAAGTCCGCTAGCTGGTATGGTTAGTGGACTTATCGCTATTTCTGGGGCTGTTGCATTAACGATTCATTATCTTGCAATCTTTGTCTCAAGATTGCGGCAAATCCAAATTTGGGGAGAGGGGAATACCCGAACAACGGCTGTATTCTTTGTCAAATATTTGAGAACACTTGGGTTCGCGGCGGCGAATGATATATTTGCTGAAAATGCTTGGTGTTTTAGAAACGCACTTGTTCGTGCAAATTATACGAACTTGCCAAAAGGTATTCACGAAACAACAGAATACCTTGAGGTGTTTTTGAAAAATCTACTTTTGAATGAAAATAACGAGCTACATAATCGAAATCTGCATATAAGTAGACTTTTACAGAGCGAAAAGTAGAGATTGAAGCGAGAAATTTTACGCCCCTTCCATAATATGCATATTCCGCAGAACTCCATCCTGAACCCCATCTAAGATAGAGTAGGCGTGCTTTTCAAGGCCGCCACAAGTTGCTTCCGTGAGACCTTGTTTTTGGAATTCCGCTATCAAAAGAGCTGCAATGTCTTCGATAACCTCCTGCTTTGCCTTCGCGTTCACAGGGGTATTATTAAGTTCTGTCAGACCTTGCAGGGCATCCACCAAAGAGCCGAGAATCGGCAGCTGGGTAAGTCCGCGATATGTCCATTTGTAAAAGGGTTCATAGCGGTTATTCAAAAGGTAAATGGCAGAGATTGCGTGTTTTACAAACTCAAAGACTGCTAACTGTGCGGCTCCGCGTTCATTCCGTGCAATGCAGCGCGGGTAATTGTACTGGCCGGCTTGTGCCATAAGCACGGTGTGTGCGGCAAGCTTTTTTCTGCGGATATCCTCTGGGTAGCCGGCAAGGAGTTGGCTCCTTACGGAAGAAAACGCGCCCAAATCGTCTCGAAAGACTTCGCCGTTTGTGGCGGCGGCGAGATACGAGGTGGGGGTGTATAGCCAACGTTCTACAGAGTCAGGTGCAGTTGGCGCACCGAGAAAGCGTGTATAAAAGTTCTCAATGGTGATTACTCCGTGACGGTTGCCGCCGACAGGAGAGAGCGAGCTGCGTCTGAGACCCATAAATTCTTTAGGGAGTTTACCATAGGCACGCTCGAGACGGAAGCCAAATTCGCGCTCGTCTGCCTCTGTAATCCACAGACAAAAACCGGCATCAAAATCATGGTCGCGGGAGAGTGCATCGTCATAGCCAAAACACTCAGAACCTTCGCCTACGAGGCCTACGGCAATGCGGTCTATTACGTCAGGAAACAATTCTTCCAACATCGGTTTGCCATATTGCAGATAGAATTGTTTTGATATATCAAGCCCTTGCATAAATCTCTTCAGCCTCCTTTTTCATTTGCTCGCATATTGCTGCGTCACCAAAGTGCCCGAAGGACGGCGCACATTTCTCAAGTACAAACGCATAGTAACCGTTGCGTGGAAGCGCATCGCTCTGCAAGAGCGAATATGCTTTTTGCATACATTCTTGAATGTTTTCTTGTTTGCCGAAGTCTTCATACATATGTGCCATATTGATATAAGTAATGGCAGACTCCGCTTCTCCGCGCGAGACTTTTTGCATCACGTCCAGTGCTGACAAATAGGCAGATTCTGCTTGCTCAAACTGTTTTAAGTCTACAAGAGCTAATGCCATATTGTTATAAAGCCCGCCAAACCTTGCGTCATCCGGTGCTAAAACTTTCCGGTAGGTCTGCTCGGCACGAATATATAAAGGCAAAGCTTCTTTTGCCATACCAAACGCTTTGTAGGCGGTGGCGCAATTTATCAAAATCGTGGCACCGGAGGCAAGCTCAGTCTGTCCCAATTCTTCTGTAAGGGTTAGTGCTTTTGCAATAGAAGCAAGCCCTTTTTCGCAGTCGTTCTGTTTGCGGTAGTAGCCGACAAGCTCGCTTTCCATAGCAAGCTCTCCGTGTTTGTCACCGAAAGAAACTGCCTCATCTCGCCAGTAGGCAAGAAGTCTCCCGGCCTCTGTATAGTCATTTTTGTTGAAAAGTGCATCCACCTTATCGATAATGCGAGCAACGGGAATGCGTTCAAAGTTACCAATCATAACTTGACTCCATATGTATTTTCCAGTTTGTTATATATGTTTATCTTACAACATAAAGTTGAAAAATTCTATGCTGAAATTGCAAGGATGTGACTTGCTTGCAAAAGATATTTGGATTATAATGAATCGTGTATAGAATGTAAAATGCAAACAGATTATAAGATAAAGAGGGAGACATAATTATGAGAATTGCAGTAACTTATGAGAATGGAAATATTTTTCAACATTTTGGACACACAGAACAGTTTAAGGTGTATGATGTTGAAGAAGGAAAGATTATAAAGACAGAAGTGATTGATACGAATGGCTCCGGTCATGGTGCGCTTGCGGGCTTGCTTTCTGCGGTAAAAGCAGATGTGTTGATTTGTGGCGGTATTGGCGGAGGCGCGCAGATGGCACTTGCGCAGGAGGGAATCCAGCTTTTTGGAGGTGTAAGCGGAGACGCAGATGAAGCGGTTACGGCCTTGCTTGCAGGAAGCCTTGCATTCAATCCGAATGTGCGTTGTAATCATCACGACCATGAGCATGGAGATGGGGCACACGCTTGTGGGGAGCATGGATGTGGTCACGGAAATTGTGGAAACCACTAGGCTGTGATATACGTTTTAAATAAATACAACACAAACTTCCATTTATTTGGGATATAATAAAGTTAGGAAAATGGAGATGTTATAGGAGAAAGGAGGCGTAGATATGCAGTACATTTGTGATGTGTGTGGGTACATCTATGATGAAGAGAATGGTGATCCGGATGTAGGGATTGAACCGGGTACAAAGTGGGAAGATGTTCCTGAGGATTTTGAATGTCCGCTTTGCAGTGTTGGAAAAGACCAGTTTAGTGAGATGTAGTAGAAAAAGATGGAGACGGCCTAGTTTGGGCGGTCTCCGTTTTTTAAATATGAGACTTTTCGAAGTTTTTGGCTTTATATAGGAAGGTAGATATTGACATTTGGCAGGCACTTGCAGCCGCAGTGCCGGTGATGGCGTTATTCTTCCATTGCTGGTAAACAGGATAAAAGTTTGCCGGTAATGGCATAGGCGGTCTGCCAAAGCGCACGCCTTTCGACTTGGCGATAGCGATTCCTTCTGCTTGCCTTTGTTTGATGTTACTCCGTTCATTTTCGGCTACAAAGGACAAAACCTGCAAAACAATATCGCTCAAAAAGGTTCCGATTAAATCCTTTCCCCTTCGCGTATCAAGTAAGGGCATATCTAAGACAACAATATCCACCTCTTTTTCTTTTGTTAGAAGGGTCCACTGTTTTAATATTTCTTCATAATTCCTGCCTAGTCGGTCTATGCTTTTAATATAGAGCAAGTCTTCCTTTTTCAATGTTTGCAGAAGTTCTTGATACATTGGCCGATTAAAATCTTTTCCAGAAATCTTGTCGATATAAATGTTGTTTATGGGAACCAGTGCTTCTTGAAGAGCCACTAGTTGTCTATCTGCATTTTGTTCTTTTGTGCTGACTCTTGCGTAACCAAATACGTCCATTATTCTTTTTCCTTTCTTCGTTTGTTATCATTTATCATTTTAACACACATATAAAAACCGACCGAATTGCGAGAAAGCTCTTTCGGCCGGTTTGTCGTCGTCTCTTTTTTATGGTAGTTGCGAAAAAGTGTACTTTTTTGTAAAGGGGAATAGCTTTGTATTTATAGAATATACTAGAGTAGAGCTCTGAAAACAGAAAGAAAACAAAAGAGAAAACGCAGATATTTCGACAAAAAGGTTGTATTTTTTAAAAATTATGGTAGAATTAAACACATCAAAAGGGTATCAAAAAAGTACACTTATTTGTTGAGATGAGGGGGACGTTTTCGGTATCCATATTTATTTTAAAGGAGGAGAGTTCTATGAACAGAGCAGAATTAAAGGCAGCAGCAAAGCAACAAATCAAAGGAAAGATTGGAATCTTGTTCTTAATAACGTTAGTTATTGGAGTGGTTGCATTCTTGGCTGGATTTGTATTGGGCTTAATTCCGGTTATCGGTTCACTTGCTGCATCCATCATCGTAACACCTGCATTGTCACTTAGTTTGGTAAGAGTTTATCTGAACGTGGTTGCTGGTGGAACACCGGAGGTGAAGGATTCCTTCAGTGGATTTGATGATTTCTGGTCAGCATTCAAGGTTACATTTTTTGTAGGCTTGTTTACTTTCTTGTGGACATTGTTGCTCATCATACCGGGTATTATTAAGAGCTACTCATACTCGATGTCAATGTACATCTTGGCAGAGAATAAGGGCAAGGGTGCACTGGAATGTATTACAGAGTCTAAGAATATGATGCATGGACACAAGATGGAATTATTTGTGCTTGGCCTTTCGTTCATCGGATGGGCACTTCTTGGCTCTATCACATTCGGTATTGCGTACATTTGGATTTTGCCATATATGCAGGCTACATATGTGAACGCTTACAACTCATTCAAGCCGGCAATTGAGGCTGAAGCGGTTGAAGTAGAGGTAACAGAAGTATAAGAGGAACTACATAAAGAGAGTGTCATTTTGCAACCGGAGGGGGTTGGAAGATGATACTCTCTTTTGCTTTATAGGAAACTTTGTTCATTTTAAAATTTTGCATAGCCGTCCCTTGAAATGAGGACGGAAAAAGCATATAATCAAACTACTTATCAGTATAAATAAGCGGAGAGAGCAAGATGCAGGAATTGAGAGAGTTACTACAGCAAAGCTTAAATATGGATTTTATCGCAGCGACCATAAGCAACCCAAGAGAAAAGGGGGAGCTTACGAAGGTGAAGGTGCGCCCGATTTTAAAGCAGGGAAAGCTTTGTTTTCAGTGTGAGCTCTTTCGGAACAAGCAAGTATTCCACGAGAATTGTGACACCGCGAGGGCGGTGGAGCTGCTGAGTGGATATATGATGCAATTTAAGCAGATGCAATTGGAGACGAAGGAGCTGTTGGTGACTGTGCTGGTGAGCAAGAAAGGAAAGCTTACGATTCAGAGAAAGAAGAAAAAGAATTGTGACAGACAGGTAGATATGGCGCACAACCGTAGTAAGAAGTATATTTTGCCGGAAGGAACTCCGGTCCCGTTTTTGCTGGATTTGGGTGTGATGACAAGCGAGGGAAAGATTGTGCACAGCAAGTTTGACAAGTTTCGCCAGATGAATCGGTTTTTGGAATTTGTTGAAGATATTCTTCCACAGCTTGCCACAGACCGAGAGGTCACAATCTTAGATTTTGGCTGTGGGAAGTCTTATCTGACGTTCGCGATGTACTATTATCTGCACGAATTAAAAGGCTATGATGTGCGTATCATTGGTCTGGATTTGAAGACGGACGTCATTCGCCATTGCAATGCTCTGAGTGAAAAGTATGGATATGAGAAGCTGCGTTTTTTGGAGGGCAATATTGCAGATTATACAGGGGTGGATGCTGTCGATATGGTAGTTACTTTGCATGCCTGTGATACGGCGACCGATTTTGCACTGGATAAAGCGGTGGGCTGGAATGCAAAGGTAATACTTTCGGTTCCGTGCTGTCAGCATGAATTGAATGCACAGATGCAGAATGACATTTTGCAGCCGATTTTGAAGTATGGTCTGATTAAGGAGCGTATGGCTGCGCTGGTGACGGATGCTTTGCGCGCGGAATATTTAGAAAGCTGTGGCTACGATGCGCAGATTTTGGAGTTTGTGGATATGGAACACACGCCGAAGAACATTTTGATTCGTGCGGTAAAGACAGGAAGGAAGAAGGAGAATGGGGAGCGTTTGCAAGCCTGTGAGGAGTTTTTGCAGGTGAAGCCGACTCTGGGAAGACTGTTGTGGGATAGAGGAGAAAGATAGATGAAGCGAAAGGTGAGCCGATGGAGTATTTTGCTTATCGTATTTGCGGTGGCGCTTACTGGCTTTGATATATATTTTAATAGAGATAGTGCGAGTATGACGGCGAGTATGGAGCCGCCAAGTTTGCCGATGATTTCTTTTCAGGTAGAAAGTCATTCGGTGAATCCGCTTGCGGGGAATGTGGAAGAGATGGACTTCTCTGCGGCTAGAAATACGGTGGTGCCGCTCAGTGAGGAGGGGGAGCTCCGTATAAAGCTCCATACCTATGACAATCAGATTTCGTCTCTTATTTATACGGCTTATACGGGTGATGGGGCTGAGAAGTTATTGACGAAGACAGAAAAGAAGCCGAAGAAAGAACTTACCCTTTCTTTTGGAGATTTGTATGCGGATGGACAGAGCGGATATCTGCGGGTGACCCTTGTACTGGAAGACGATAGCCGCGTGTTTTATGACACACGTATTGCCAGAGACAGCAAGGCGCAGCTTGCTTCTTGTATAGAGTATGCGAAGGAATTACATGAGTCGATGCTCCATAATACAGACACCGACAAAGTAGAGCGGGTGTTGGAGACACGGACGCAGGGGGCGGCCTCTTCGTTGCAGCATGTGACCATTTATTCCCCTTTGGAGCATGCGACTTGGGGTGAATTGAAGCCGGAGCTCGTAGGGGAAGTGACTTGTGAGATACAGGAGATGAAAGAGGCGTATACCTCTTTGCAGCTTCGTTATCAAGTCAGATGTGCAGATGAGAGTATTTGTAAGGTGGAGGAGTTTTTCAAGGTGCGTTTCGCAGGAGAAAAGTTCTATCTGCTTGCCTATGACCGTGTGATAGAGGAAGTGTTTGAGGGGAACAGCAAGGCGCTGATAAGCAAAGGGATTCGTTTGGGTCTTGCTTCGCAGGATTTGCAATACCAGGCGAACGAAGCAGGTACAGTGGTGGCATTTGTGCAGGCGGGTGAGCTGTGGAGCTACAATCAAAAAGAGCGGGAGTTTGCCTGTGTATTTCGTTTTACAGATGCAGAAAAGGCAGATTTGCGCAATGAGACTGCCTTGCACCGTGTGCAGATTTTGTCTATGGATAAAAAGGGGAATCTCACATTTGCTGTTTATGGATATATGAATCGAGGAGACCATGAAGGGGAGTCGGGAGCGACAATCTACTATTATGATGTGTCTCGAAATATGATAAAAGAGACAGCGTTTATTCCAAGCCAAGAGGCGTACGCTGTGATTGCCAAAGAGTATGGTGAGCTTGCCTATTATAATGAAGAAGCAGATGTGCTTTATGTGATGGTGGGAAGTGCGCTTTACAAGGTTGAGCTGCAGACGGGCGAACAGTCGCTGTTGTTGCAGGCGAGCGAGCAGGGAGGCCTTGTGTCAGCGGCGGACGGACATTTAATCGCCTATCAGCATCCGCAAAAGGAGACAGAAGCAATCGTTCTTGACTTTGCTACAGGCAAGGAAAGAAAGGTGCAAGTGGAGGAGGGTGAATGTATCCAGCCACTGGGCTTTGTGATGGGAGATTTTGTCTACGGAGTTGCGCGCAAGTCCGAT
>JAXJPN010000027.1:0-17641 GCA_036311625.1 Faecalimonas sp. | reverse complement strand
CTCTAATAGTGTTTTATTTCATTACGTTTTCTCCTTAAATGAAAAAAAAGACGGTTATTCACCGTCTTATGTTCTTCTACCTATAAATACCCAGAGTGCCGTTTCCTACCTTTTGACGCCTAACAGACGCCAAGTGGGTTACCTCGTCAAGTTTTCTGTCTTCCACTGCAAACGGAGGCCTGACATATTACAGAGATATAGGAATCCCGTTTAAAGTGTTGTAGGTTCAAAATAACAGAAGTTTCGTACACCCCAGGTTACACAAAAAGTATGTCCCTTTTCTGTAAAAATTATTTCTTCAAGAAATTCGGAATCTTAATTGACTGCTCCTTCACCTGGCTGCTTGGTGTTCTCTGTGCCTGCAAAGTCGGAACTGTACCTGTCGTCTTCTGTACCGGCGCTACACCTCTAGAAGATGCTCCGTTCGCCAAGCCCAAATCTAATTCCTGTACCTTCGGTGTCGGAATCACCGGTGCTTCATAACGCTCTACATTCTGAATCGGCGGAACCTTCATTCCTTCCAATCTTGGTTTCAACTTGGAAGCAGTTCCTCCTACATTATGTAAACCTGTTGCAATCACCGTAATGGTTGCCTCATCTGTCTTTGTATCGTCATACATTGCACCGAAGATGATATTCGCCTCTTCGCCAACAAGCTCCTGTACATACTCTGCTGCATCGTTCGCATCCATCAAACTGATATCTCCCGAAATGTTGATGATCACATGTGATGCGCCTGCAATCGTAGTCTCAAGCAATGGACTTGCCACAGCCTGCTTCACAGCCTCTAATGCCTTGTCATCGCCCTTACCATAACCAATACCGATATGTGCAATACCCTTGTCAATCATAACTGTCTGGATATCTGCAAAGTCAAGGTTAATCAAAGACGGTACATTGATCAGGTCTGTGATACCCTGAATTCCCTGCTGCAACACTGCATCAGCCTTCTTCAAAGCTTCCGGCATCGTCGTTCTTCTGTCTACAATCTCAAGTAACTTATCATTCGGAATGACAATCAAGGTGTCAACATTCTCTTTTAACTTCTCAATTCCCTGAAGCGCATTGTTCATACGAGTCTTTGACTCAAAGCGGAAAGGCTTCGTAACAACACCAACAGTCAGAGCACCTGCCTCTTTTGCGATACGTGCCACAACCGGTGTCGCACCTGTACCTGTACCGCCACCCATACCACAGGTAACAAATACCATATCTGCGCCTTTGATTGCTGCTGCAATCTCTTCTGCACTCTCCTCTGCTGCCTTCTCACCAACCTCCGGCTTCGCTCCTGCACCAAGTCCTTTGGTAATCTTATCTCCAATCTGCATCAAGGTCGGAGCCTTTGAAAGCTGCAATGCTTGCTTATCTGTGTTGATTGCGATAAATTCCACACCTGCAATCTGCTCGTCAATCATGCGGTTCACTGCGTTATTACCGCCGCCACCGATACCGATTACTATAATTTTTGCTGCTGCTTCTGATTCGTTTGTCTTAATTTCTAACAAGAGTCCTTCCTCCTTCGTTCTCCTTATTGATATTATACGTCCCTCTAGCTATAAATCTATTATGTCATATACGTATATATCATATCGACTTTTTCGCAAATAATCAATAGGAAATTCTTGATTTTTTCACTTTTTTTACTCCGTATCCTTCTCAAAACTAATCTTATCACTCATCTCATTGTAGTGTTCCAAATGCAGAGTTCCCTTCTGTCCCTCCAACTTTTCTAAAATCGGCGGAAGTTGTAATAATTTCTCCCCGAAATTCAACTTGCCAAGCTGTACCCGCACTTCGTCAAAGTACAGATTCATACTGTCATTCTCCCAGACAAGTCTATCCGGCTGCAAGGCATTTTTCTTCATCTCTTCGGAAATCTCCAGTACATAGGAAAAGACCTTTTCATTCCCAATCACAAGCTTCTGATAAAGCTCTGTCTCTCCAACCTTAAGTCCCTCTACAACAGGAATCCCTTCGATTATCTCACTGCCTTTGGACATCACAGTTCCATCCTCTGCAAAATAGACATACGCATGTTCTGACAAAATACAGCCGACAATCTCCTTTTCCGTCACCTGTACGCGCAGCTCCCAAGTCTTTTGCAGTCCCACCTTGACATCTTCCAAGTAACTCGGCAGCTCGTAAGCACCTGACTTGAACTTAACAAGCGTGTATATCGAATTAAAGGTATACGGATCCTCCTGTATCCATGCAATTACTTCGCTGTCCTTGCTGTACTTTGTACCATAGACCCGAATATTCTGCACATAGGTTAGAAGGAAGGCCGCCAAAAGGATATTCACAATCGCTAGGAGCAGTGCCACCGCCGCATACAAATAATATCCAAATTTCTTTTTTTTCTTTTTCTTCTTGTTCTGCATACTTTATCTCCCTTTGTGTATTATTCTAACAGATTCGATACACTTAGCACAAGCCCCATTTCAAACAGCAAAAACAAAACAGAAGTGCCGCCATAGCTGACAAACGGCAGGGTGATTCCTGTATTTGGAATAGTATTTGTCACAACTGCAATGTTGAGGATTACCTGAATCATCATATGTGCCATCGCGCCCGTTGCTATGAGAGAGCCAAACAAATCCTTCGCCCGCGTCGCAATCACAAAAAAGCGCCATATCAAAAGCAAAAATAGAACAATCAAGGCTGCTGCCCCAACCAAGCCCCACTCTTCGCACACGATAGAAAAAATCATATCGTTCTGTGCCTCAGGCACAAAGCCAAGCTTTTGTACACTGTTCCCGATTCCCCGTCCGAAGAGTCCGCCGGAGCCTATGGCATAAAGCCCCTGCAAGGTCTGATACCCTTTTTCATATTGCTCAGGATTGCGCCAGATTGCAAGTCTCTCCAAACGATAACTCTCAAGTGCCAGAAAGATGGCCAAAAATCCGACTCCTGTCACCCCAAGCCAAACAAACTGCGCATAAAGGGGACTTGCCACGAAAACCAACACAACACCAATGCCCAAAATAATAATCGCCGTACTGAGATTGCTGGCACCTACCAGACCCACGATGGGCAGGATAGAAACCATAATAAGCAACAGAGTTTTCATCTTCTTTAAACGCTTTCCGTTCTTTTCGATGAGATACGCAAGAAACAAAATCACCGCAATTTTTGCAAACTCCGAAGGCTGAAACGACAAAGGCCCAAAAGACAACCATCTTTTGGACCCATTATATTCATCTCCAAACAACAATACTGCCACCGAAAGCCCAATCGCAAGAAAATAGGCCGGGACTGCAAATCGCTGCCACAGGTGATAATCAATATGCGCTGTCGCATACAGCAAGGCAAGCCCCAGCGAAGTGGCAAAGGCCTGCTTTTTTAAGTAATAAAAGGAATCTTGGAATTTTACACGCCCGTTATAGGCACTTGTACTGTAAAGGATGATAAGTCCGATTATCACAAGTAAGAGAACGACCACGAGTAAACCGTAGTCAAAGCCGCTTTTCTTTTTTGGCCGTGCCAATTTGCTTCACTCCTTACAAGGCATTTACAATCTGTTTAAATATATCTCCGCGTTCCTCATAATTCCGAAACATCCCCCAGCTTGCGCACGCCGGTGAAAGCAATACTGCATCTCCCTCCTGTGCAAGATGCGCGCACAGCTCTACCGCCTCCTGCAGCGTATCCGCCATCAGAATCTCCGTAAAGCCCATACGTCTCGCTGTCTCAGCAATCTTCTCTCTTGTCTGTCCAAGCAATACCAGCTTCTTTACCTTGCCGTCAAAGCTTTCAATCCACTCCTCATAGGTTGAATCCTTATCGTAACCTCCGCCAATCAGGAAGGTCGGACGATTCATCGCCTGAATTCCCTTGATGGCCGCATCTGGATTCGTTCCCTTCGAGTCATTGTAATAAGCAACGCCCTTCTTCTCACATACAAACTCAATACGGTGCGCAACACCTGCAAACGCTTTGATAACCTTACGGATGATGTCAAACGGAACCCCGTAAGACACAGCCATCGCAGCTGCTGCCATCACATTCTCATAATTGTGCGTACCAAGTAATTTCAATTCATCTATATGACAGAGTTCCACCGGCTCTCCATCACAGTAAATCAGCTTTCCATCTTCCAGATAAATCCCCTGCTCCAAGCGGCGCTGACTGCTAAAATATAGCACCTTAGCCTTGAGATGTTCACCAAACGCTCTTGTCACTGCATCCTCATAATTCAAGACGCAAGTGTCCTCTGCCGTCTGGTTCTTTGCAATATCTTCTTTCGCCGCAATGTATGCTTCCATCGTATGATGGCGATTCAAATGGTCAGGTGTAATATTTAAAATTGCACTCACTCGAGGGCGAAAGCTGTGTATGGTCTCCAATTGGAAACTGCTGACCTCTGCCACCGCCACACTCCCCGCTGTCATCTGCAAGGCCGCAGTGGTATAAGGATTACCGATATTTCCGACTACAAACACACTGTCACAGTATGCCCGCATAATCTCACCAAGCAATGCTGTCGTAGTCGTCTTTCCGTTCGTCCCCGTAATGGCAAGCACGTCACCCTTCCCATATGTATAGGCAAGCTCCACCTCACCGGAAATCAAAATCCCGGCGTCTCGCATCGCATGCACAATCGGAAGGTCTGTCGGCACACCCGGACTCATCACAACCATTGCAAGACTGCCTATTACTTCCATCGGAAACTCTCCGAGAACGATTTCTACCTTTTGCGGCATCTCGAGCTGCGCCTGCATCTGCGCCACATCCAAAGCTGCATTCCCGTCGTATAATATAACTTCTTTTCCCACTTTTGTAAGCAGGTTACAAGCTCCGATTCCGCTGATACCGGAACCAAATACAAGTATCTTTTCCATCACAACCTCCTACATTGCCATCAATGCAATCAGGCAAAGAATTGCCGTAATAATCGAAAACACTGCTACGACTCTCGTCTCCGACCAGCCGCAGAGTTCAAAGTGGTGGTGAATCGGTGCCATCTTAAAGATACGCTTTCCACCCGTCTTTTTAAAGTATGTCACCTGTATGATTACGGATAATACTTCTACCAAATAAATCAAACCGACAATCGCAATAAAGAAAGGCATCTGCAACATATACGCCGCTGAAGCCACAAAGCCTCCCAACGCCAACGAACCTGTGTCTCCCATAAAGACACTCGCAGGGTACACGTTAAACAGTAAAAATCCAAGCAATGCTCCCACTACTGCACAGGTAATCGGCTCAATTCCACTCTTCGTGCCAACTGCCACAACCGTAAAGAAGGTAGCTACCAAAACCGTCACACTCGACGCAAGTCCATCGAGTCCATCTGTGAAATTCACACCATTCACAGTACCGATGACCACGAAGAACATCAATGGTACTGCAAGCCAGCCAAGATTCAGATATTTGCCATCCGAAAATGGAATCAGCCAAGTAAGCGGTACATTGGAAATCTTTACCATATAAAACGCAAACACTGCCGTCACCAAAATCTGGAGGCCCATCTTCTGCTTTGGAAACAAGCCGTCAGAACGCTTCAACACAACTTTTAAATAATCATCCAAAAATCCAATCAGACCAAAACCGACTGTCACAAACAGCACCGGAATAATCTTTGGATACTCTTTGATAAAGAGCACAGAGGTCACTACAATACTGGCGAGTATAATGACGCCGCCCATTGTCGGAGTACCTGCTTTTTTCAGATGAGATTGCACACCATCCTCGCGTTCTGTCTGCCCCATCTTTAGCTTTCGAAGCACCGGAATTACCACTGGCCCCAAAATCACGCTCAATGCAAATGCAATCAACACCGGTATTACAATTTTATAGTCCATAACACACCTCTTTTGTTCATATTTTCAAATCTCGCACTACAAGAATACCACTATCCCGCCGTCTTTTCAATCCCAAGATAGGGAAGAATATTCTCAAAAATTGTCTTTACAACCGGTGCTGCAATCGTACCGCCATAATAAATCCCCTGCGGATTATGTATGACAACTAGGGCAAGCACCTCCGGATTATCTGCCGGCGCGAATCCGACAAAAGAAGAAATGTATTTGCGCGCACTTCGAGGCAAGGTCTGAGAAGTCGCCGTCTTTCCGCCAATCTCGTAACCTTCAATATACGCTTTCTTTCCTCCGCCCTCTTCGACCACGCTTTTCAAAATCTCTTGCATCGTTTTTGAAGTCTCTGCAGATACAATATTTTTTTCTTCTTCATAGGTGAAGGTTTTACTCACATTTCCCTCTTCATCCAATACACGCACACCAAAATGCGGCGTGATACGCACACCACCATTCACAATAGAGCTGACGGTTGTCGCAAGCTGAATGGGTGTGATTTGAAAAGACTGTCCAAAGGTCATCGTCGCAAGCTCAACCGGACCTACATTTTCCTTCTTGTGAGTGATAGTATTTGCTTCTCCCGGCAAGTCTACGCCGGTTTTTTTCATCAATCCAAATTTTTTAAAATACTCATAAAATCGGTCTACCCCAAGTTCAAGGCCGATATCCATAAACACCGGATTACAGGAATTCTGCACACCCTGCACAAAGCTCTCCGAGCCATGTCCGCCTACCTTGTGGCAGCGGATTCTCCTATCCTCCACAATGCGATATCCCGGACAGAAAAAGC
Organism: Faecalimonas sp.; assembly: GCA_036311625.1. Lineage (GTDB taxonomy): Bacteria > Bacillota > Clostridia > Lachnospirales > Lachnospiraceae > Faecalimonas. Next base: position 11,032 of record JAXJPN010000027.1, on the reverse strand, counting down.
TATCAGAAAGCGATACCGTCCCCGCCTCCAAGCAGGCAGTGGAAGTAATAATTTTAAAAATAGAGCCCGGCTCATAAGTGTCATTGATACAGCCGTTTCGCCACATTTGGTTTAGCAAATCTTGCTTTTGATCCGCCTCCAAACCGCTCTCCGCAATTCCTACAGACTCCAGCGAAAACGGTTCATTCAAATTGAACTCCGGCACATTTACCATTGCCAAAATCTCTCCGTTTTGCGGGTTCATAATCAGGACAGAGACCTTATCAGCCTGCTTCTCTTCCCTCACCTTCTCTGCCGCCTGCTGCGCATATGCTTGGATATTATAATCAAGACTCAACTGCAATGTCTTTCCTGCCACTGCCTCCACACGGTCCTCTGCAATCCCTTCCAGCTCAATTCCTCTGGCATCTGTTGTCGTCAGAATTGTGCCATTGATTCCTTTTAAGTATTCCTCATATTTTACTTCCAAGCCGATAATTCCCTGATTATCTCCTCCCGTAAATCCGAGCACCTTCGAGGCCAATTCCTCGTAAGGATAATACCGTTTATAGTCCTCATCGACCTTGACACCATCCAGCTCATATTCTCGAATGCGGTCCCCCACCGCCTTGTCTACATTGGTCTTTATCCGTTCAATTGACGAAACCTTTTCTACCCGTTTGCGCACGGCAGCGGCGTCCATTGCAAGCTCCTTCGTGAGTACCTCAATCACCCGCTCTGCATCTGTAATCTGGTTGTGAATCACAGAAATCGTGCACACAGATTTGTTGGTTGCAAGTACAACCCCATTGCGGTCTAAAATCTCTCCCCTTGCAGCCTTAATCTCACGTTCACGTTCATGCAAGGCCTCCGCCTTTTTCTGGTAATACTCTGCATCAAATATCATCAGATATACCAATCTGCCAATGAGCCCTAGCAAAACCAAAAGCGCCGCCAGAAATACAATTAGGATTTTTTTGCGGTTATACGTCTTATTTTTCACGAAAACCTCTTGCGTTTTTTTCTCCTAATTATATTCCGGCGCCGCTCAATAAATGCGTCTTATTCTGCTGCCGCTTCTGCCTCTGTGGTAATTCCCAGATACGGAAATGCCTCTGCCATAATCTCACGAGCCAAATCCGTCACATACGCACTGGTGTCCTGCTTTTCCACGTTCGGTTCATCAATCACGACATAGACCAGCACCTCCGGCTTATCCGCCGGCGCAAAGCCCATATAGGAAAGCACATAGTTGCCCTGATCTCGCGGATGCTTCTCCGCCGTACCGGTCTTTGCTCCGATGGAATAGCCTTCCACACGCGCATTTTTCCCGGTTCCGGTGAGCGTTGTCTGCTTCATATATTCCCGCAGCATACGGCTTGTCTCTTCCGAGATTGTCTTCTTCATCAGCACAGGACTCTTGTGCTCAATGACATTCCCCTTCTCGTCCATAATCTGCTTCACAATATGTGGTTTATAATAATTTCCGCCATTGATTAACGAAGAAAATGAGGCAACCATCTGCGTCATTGTCACATTGAAATTCTGTCCGAATGAGTTTGAAGCCAAAGTCGAGGAATTGATATCCGCCGGGTCATATAAGATACCCTCTGCTTCTCCGACCAAATCAATACCCGTCTTCTGTCCAAAATGGAAAATCTCTTGATACTTTCCAAACTCCTCTGCACCCAACGCCGCTGCAACATGCATCATCACAACATTGCATGAATTGGCAATCCCATCCGACAAGGTCTGCATACCATGCCCCTCTTTTTTGTGACAGGAAATCGTCCATCCGCCCACCTCAAGTGAGCCTCTGCAATTGTACACCTCACCACCTGTGAGCGTACCATTCTCCAAGCCTGCGGCGACTGTGAACGGCTTTGCCGTCGAACCCGGCTCAAAAGAGTCGCTCACACAGAAATTCCTCCAAATCTTGTTGAGCGCCTCCAAGCGCTGCTCATCCGTCATTGCGGCAATCTCTTCTTCCGAATAATAAGCCGTCAAATCTCGCGGATTGTTCAAATCATAATTCGGATAAGAGGCCTCTGCCAAAATCTCTCCGGTGTTCGGGTCCGCAATAATCACTGCCGTATTGCTGCTTCCGTTTCCTTCTCGCGCTTCATTCCTGTGCGCCTCATTAAACGCCATCACATGCTTTTCCACAATGCTTTGCAGCGCGATATCAATGGTAGACATAATATTTTTTCCGTTGATAGCCGCCTTTACGGTGCGTTCCAGCGAAGAATCCGTATCCAGATATCCATATTCTCTTCCGTTCGTGCCATTTAAAATAGCGTTGTAAGAGGCTTCCATACCGCCATTCCCAACATTTCCTGCAACCGTAAACCCAATCAAATCCGCTGCCAGTGTGTTATAAGGATAGGTGCGAACGTAATCCTCTTCTAACCAAATGCAGGACGCCTTCGGGTACTTCTTATGCTTGTCCCCATCTTCGTCCTCATATTCCTCCTCTAAAATCGAATCAAAATTCCGGGCATCAGCATACGGAACCTTCTTTTTCAAAATATTATAGCGGCTATCCGGTCTCTCAGATACAATTTCATCTACCACCTCCGCCTCAATATCAAATGCCCTCTTTAAAACTTCCTTAACCTGCGAAATAGCCTTTTGATCATCTTCTACCTTTTCACTTGCCAGCATTACATTTGCGTCCAAAATGACATTGTACACACGCTCACTGGTCGCAATCGTCGTACCATTTCGATCCACAACATCTCCCCGCTTAAACGGAATGGTTCTGCTGTTATACTGCTGCTGATCCAAAACAATCTTCGTATATTGTTCTCCCTTAGTCGCATTGATATGCGTAACTTTCCCTATGACGCAAACAAAAGCTAGTATAATTGCTCCATACAATATTCCTAGCTTTTGCTTCATTCTCTTGGGAAACTTCTGTCTTGTACACTTCTTTTTTGTCTGTTTCTTTCTCGACATATTTCCACCCATTTCACTATTCGATTACATCTTCTCCCGCCACAATGCCGCTGCGCGGTATGCTTGCGTACTGTGTTACGGTATTGCTGTTCGGGCTGGTGTAGGAAATCACCTGATCCTCTGTCGCATATACCATACCGAGCTCATTCATCGCCTTGTCCCGAATCCCTTCTAAGTTCATCGAATTCACAATGGCGTTATATCTCGTCGTATTCTCTTCCTTTGCCTCTGCAAGCTCCTGTTGCATCGCCGTGATGTGCTTTGAACGGCTTGTAATCTCGGATTGCAGTTTCAAATATTGCACACAAGAAAACAAAGTGACAATTGCTGCTACGGCAAGAAATACAACGTAGCCTCTGCTCATGTGCAATGCCTTATCCTGATTCTTCTTTACCCGCTGGCTGACCTCCCTCTGCGGCTTCGCCTGTCTCGGGGCTACCTGTTGCAGCTCCTTACGCGCGGTATTGCCATATACATACGATGCCATGATTCACGCTCCCCTTCGTTCGAATCCTAACACCTTTCAAAGATACGAAGCTTCGCACTCTTTGAACGGCTATTTGCTTCCAATTCCTCCTCGCTCGGAAGAATCGGCTTTCTTGTTACCACGTTCCCCTTTGATACATTCCCACACACACAGACCGGAAAATGACTCGGACATGTGCAGGGATTCTCATTCTTCTTAAAAATACCCTTTACAATTCTATCCTCTAATGAATGAAAGGTAATGATACAAATCCTTCCATCTTCATTCAACATGTCTATCATATCATCCAAACTATCTCGCAGAACCTCTAACTCTCGATTAAGCTCAATGCGGATTGCCTGAAACGTTCTCTTTGCAGGATGACCTGCTGTCTTTTGAAATTTCATCGGGATTGCACGCTTAATTACCTCGATTAACTGCCCGGTGGTCTCGATGGGAGCTTTCTCGCGCTCCATCACAATGTGCTTCGCAATGTTCTTCGCAAACTTATCTTCCCCATAGTCACGAATTATGCGAAAAAGTTCCATCTCACCGTAGTCATTGACGATGTCTCTGGCTGTCATCTTCTGACGTCTGTCCATCCGCATATCCAGAGGTGCATCCACGCGATAGGAGAATCCCCGCTCTGCCGTATCTAATTGATAAGAAGATACGCCCAAATCAAGCACGATCCCATCGACCTTGTCAATTCCCAGTTTTTGAAGCTGCAACTTCATATCACAATAGTTGCTTCGGACTATTGTAACTCTCTCCCCGAAGTCGCGTAAGCGGGCGCCTGCAGCCTCGATGGCCGCTTCGTCCTGATCTATACCTATAAATCTCCCCTTGTTACTTAAATGCTTACACAGCTCGTAAGCATGTCCGCCTCCACCAAGCGTTCCGTCCACATAGATACCGTCCGGCTTGATGTTCAGACCTTCTATCGTCTCCTGCAATAATACCGACTTGTGCTCGAATACCATATGTCCCTCCAATTACCACGCTAAATACGAAGCCCCAATTCTTCCATCTGGCCGGCAATGTCATCCATATTGTCTTCTACTACAGCATTATTCTCATCCCACTTAGCCTTATCCCAAATCTCGACGCGGTTCAGCACCCCTACCAAAACCACATCTTTCTCTAGGTCTGCAAATGTTCTGAGTGCAGACGAAAGCAGAACTCTTCCCTGCTTGTCAAGGCCTCCGTCTACTGCGCTTCCCAAAAAGAAACGCGTAAAGGTTCTGGCGCTTTTGTTTGTGAGTGGTAAAGTCCGAAGCTTCTCTTCAAAGATGGTCCATTCATTGTTCGGATACAGAAATAAGCAGCCATCCATACCCTTTGTGATGACAAAGTCCTCACCAAGTATTTCACGAAATTTAGAAGGGATAATCAACCTCCCCTTCGCGTCGATGCTGTGATTAAATTCTCCGGTCAACAATGTACTCACCCTCTTTCAAATGGGGCTGCCACATATCCCCCATTTTTCACCACTTCGCTCCACTTTCTACCACTTGGCATCATTTTATACCACTTCTTGTGTCATTTCAAGTACTTTTTGTAAATTTCCCAAAAAAATTTTCAACGGATTCTTTTTGTCGCTTTTTGGCACAAAAAAAGACTGCAATCCGAGAATCCATTCTCAGACTACAGTCCAATTCCTTTTGCTTTATCTACTGTGCATCCGCATTCAAACCATTCATATACTCCGTCACTGCTGTGTAATCCACCTCTGCAGTCTCACGAGGGATGCTGTTGATATATGTTGCTACTGCCGAGTAGCCTACCCAACCGATAACCGCAACACAAACAACACTCACAACGCTGGTGCGCAATATACGCATACGCTTCTCCTTCTTCATCGTCTGCTTACGGTTCGCTTTTTCCTCTTTATATCTTGTTACTTTTTCCTGACTCATCTTTCTTTCCTCCGAGTTCTTTTTCTACGCTACTACAATAATACCACCATCGCTGGCATATGTCGAGGAAATTCCTCTCGTATCTAACAAAATAATTTTCTTCGTACGCACTTTTTCCTGAATCATGCGCTTCACTTCCAGTGCACGCTCAAAACAATGGCAATGCGAAATCGCTACAATCTTCTCCTCCGGGTTCTTCAATTCCGAAACAAAGACATCTATCATCTTGGCAAGAGACTTCTTAATCCCACGCGCCTGACCAAGCTGCTTAATGGTACCCTCCGGCGTTGCTCCCATATATGGCTTGATATTAAGCGCACTTGCCACAAGTGCCTTCACCCCTGACAGACGTCCATTCTTACGCAAGGTCTCTAAAGTCTCCAACACAAAGTAAGTATTCTGCTCTTTGATGTAGGACTCCACTGTATCAATTACCTCCGCAAAAGACATCCCGCTCTGCTCACACTCCGCAATCTTCAACGCAATCAAGGTCTCTCCTACCGAAGCCGAACGCGAATTAAACACATAAATATCTTTCTCCCCATATTCCTCTGCATAGAGATTCTTTCCAAGCACCGCACTATTGTAAGAACCGCTCAGCTCTGCCGAAAGCGTAACAACATAGACACGCTCTTCCTCACAGCAGTAACTCTCCATATAGCGCTCCGGTGACGGGCAGGAGGTCTTCGGACAATCCGGGCACTCTGCAACCAGACGCAAAAATTCTTCTTGGTCGAAGCTCTCATCATCCACAATCTCTCTATTCCCAACCGTAATCTTTAAAGGCACATTCAGAAAAAGCCCACTCTCTTTCATCTCTGGTGTCAATTCGCCGCAACTGTCTACTACTACTCGATAGCTCATCCATCTTCCTCCGCTCAATATCTATGTATTATCCAATACTTTTTGATGTGGTTTTCATTACTACGTAAGTATAGCATACTCTTTTATATATGAAAAGATGTGTTTTATAAATTTTCTATGAACTCTAATTTTCCAGGCGAATGCGTGCCGATACACCAAGCGCCAGCCCCATCTCTGCCATCAAAAACAGAATCGAGGTTCCACCATAGCTGATAAACGGCAAGGTAATTCCTGTTGTTGGAATCAGATTAAGCACAACCGCCACGTTCAAAAACACCTGCAGGGCAATGTGTGCAAAGATACCGGTGACAATCAAAGAACCATACATATCCGGTGCATTCTGCGCGATAAACATCAAACGGTATAACATCATTCCGAATAACGTGAGGATAACAATTGCACCAAATACGCCCAGCTCTTCACAGACAATCGAAAGTATCATATCATTCTGCACTTCCGGAATAATCATCTTCTGCGCACTGTTCCCCAAGCCTTTTCCAAAGAAACCGCCGGAGCCAATCGCGTACAGCCCTTGCAACACTTGGAATCCACCTTCATCTGCATACTGTTCCGGGTGCAGCCACACCAAAACACGCTGCAAACGGAACCCGCCGCCTTCCAGCATCATCGAATCCAACATACGCACACCCAAAGCCAGAACAGCAATTCCCAACACTGCAACCCCTACAAACGGTGCCGTCTTCGGATGAGCAACGAAAAGCATCAGTACCACCATCCCCAGAACAATAAGCGCCGTACTTAAGTTATCTGTAAAAAAGTATACACCTGCCGCAGCTACAACTCCCCACGCCAAAATCTTAAAAAACACTTTCCACTCGCGGATATGTTTGCCGGCTTTGCAAATAAGCAGCGGAATCAAAATGACAATCGCAAGCTTCATCACTTCGGACGGCTGCATTTGTTGATTAAACGGTAAACGTATCCACCGTCTTGCTCCATATGCCTCAATACCCAATGGTGTCTGTACTAAAATCATCAACACCATCGCCACCCCATATGCCAGATATGCCACCTTAGCATAGATATGATAATCGATTTTGGAAACGACAAACATGCCCACCAAGCTCAACACACTGGAAAGGGCTTGCTTCCTAAAATAGTACATCGCATCCCCTTTGAATTTAATCTGCGCACTATAAGAGCTTGTACTATACAAAATCACAAGTCCAAAACAAAGCAAAAAGATAATGATAGCAAGCAGACTGTAATCAAAATACGGTATGGAATTTGTCCCTTGTTTCTTTTGTTTCCCCACAACTATACTCCCTTATTTTTCAAACCACAGAGGTTCTCATTTTCAAAAAAACGTGTATACCAAATCAAGAAAATATAAACCGTCCATATCTTGCGGCTGTTGTCATACTTTCCTTTTTTGTGTTCTTCCAGCAGACGATGCAAATACCGCAAATCAAAGAACTGCTCCGCCGCCTTCGACTCAAACATCTGCTTCACGCGCTGATAATATCTCTCTTCCCGTAACCAAACACGAATCGGAATCGGAAAACCAAGCTTCTTCTTCTCTGCCGTCTTCTTACGAATCACACGGTCAGCTGCCGCGCGAAGCGCAATCTTCGTCTTCGGTGCCTGCACCTTATACCGAAGCGGCAAGCTCTGCGCCAAAGCAAATACCTTCTTATCCAAAAACGGAACGCGCACTTCCAAAGAATTCGCCATACCCATCTTGTCACCCTTCATCAGGATATCATGCACCAGCCAAATATGCATATCCAAATACTGCATCTTGGTCACCGCATCCTCCCCTTGTACACGTGCATAAAACGGTGCCGTCACCTCCTGATTATCCGGTCTCCGTCCTGTCTTCAAAAGCTTTGCAGCCTCACGCTCCGAAAAAATATGCGCATTCCCGATATAGCGTTCCTCCAAAGTCTTACCGTGACGGATTAGGAAGCCCCTCCCCCGCATCTCGCGCGGCAGACAGCACTCCGCAAATCTTCCAAGCACCCTGCGGATGCAAAACGGTATCTTATCAAAACCGGTATACTCCAAAGGCTCACAATAAATATTGTAACCTCCAAACAGCTCGTCCGACCCCTCGCCGGACAAGACAACCTTCACCTTCTTTGCCGCCTCTTTACTCAAAAAGTACAAGGCAATTGCCGATGGGTCTGCCAAAGGCTCATCCATATAGTACATCGCGTCCGAAAGACAATCCCAATACTCGTCCGGCTCAATAATCTTGCTGTCATTCTTCATATGGATGCTCTCTGCAAACTCCTTCGCATCCCGAATCTCGCTATACTTCTCTTCACCGAATCCGACGGTAAAGGTGCGGTCCACCTGACCCAAATATGCCATATAGCTGGAATCCACACCACTGGAAAGATAGGAGCCGACCTCCACGTCACTGACTAGGTGTGCCGCAACAGACTCCTCCATCGTCCGCGCCACCTCGTCTACAATCTCTTCAAAGCTCTTATCCGTATCTCCGCTAAACTTCGGTTCAAAATACCTCTGGATCTGTAACCTGCCATCCTCATAGCAAAAGAAATGTCCCGGCTGTAGACAAAATACATCTTTAAAAAATGTCTCATTCGTCGGCACAAACTGGAAAGACAGATAATGCCCCAGTGCCGCTTCATTCAAACGCTTCTCAAACTTCGGATGCACCAAAAAGGACTTAATCTCAGAGCCAAAGAAAAAACTTCCATTCATCTGCGCATAATAAAACGGCTTAATCCCAAATATATCTCTTGCCCCAAATAAACGGTGACGCTCTGTGTCCCAAATCACAAAAGCGTACATCCCCCGCAGGCGCTCCGGAAGCTTCTCGCCCCACTCCTCATAGCCATGCAGAAGCGTCTCCGAGTCCGTCTGTGTCTGAAACACATGTCCGGCCTTTAAAAGCTCGTCCCGCAACTCTTTGTAATTGTAAATCTCTCCGTTAAATGTAAGCACCAGCGTGCCATCTTCATTGTAGAGTGGCTGGTCTCCGCTCTCGCTGATATCTATAATACTAAGTCTGCGAAATCCCAACGCAGCTTTATCATCTGTAAAGGAACCCGCGCTATCCGGCCCACGATGTACAATCGTATCCATCATCGCTTCTAATACCTGTTCTCTCTGTTCTACCTCTCCAATAAATCCGGTAAATCCACACAAGTCTATCACTTCCTCATCTTACATCTCTGTTTCATTCACCTACCATTATACCCATATCAAACCCGAAACACAACCATATTTCGAACCATTTTCCAGCATTTTCATACAATAAAATAGAACTATGCAAGAAAGGAAATTTTATGATGCAAAATTATCGAAACAATGCGACAGCTTACAACCCTTATCGACAGACAATGCACAATTCTGTCGATACCCTGCGTCGCGACACACTGGAAGATTTGCCTATCGCTATGGCTTATGTGCCTTGGCAAAAATGGTGCAACATCTATGATGCAGAAAAAGGTTTCTGTCAGGGAACCATTTTCCAAGATTTAAATCTGCCGTTTCGCGGAGTAGGAGGTTGCCAGCAATGACAAACAATAAACCTTGTAAAAAAGACTTGTTACGTTGGATTAACGTAGTCAGCTTTGCAGTTGACGATGTGAAATTATTCTTAGACACACACCCAAACAACGAAGAAGCACTCGCTTATTTTCGTGAATACAGCAAGCTTCGTAACCATGCGCTCAAAGAGTATGCCAAATACTTTGGTCCACTTACCGTTGACACAGCTGCAGAATCATGCACTGACAGATGGAACTGGATTAACGAGCCATGGCCGTGGCAGGAAGGAGGATGTTAATTTATGTGGAGTTATGAAAAACGATTACAATACCCAGTAAACATTACGCAGACAAACCCGAAGATTGCACAGGTAATTATTAGCCAGCTGGGTGGACCAGACGGTGAATTGGCTGCATCTATGCGCTATCTTTCACAGCGCTATACTATGCCGTACAAAGAAGTGACCGGCATTCTGACAGATGTTGGTATTGAAGATTAAAATTGTTTATGTTATAATAGTAGTATCACAAGGAGGGTTACTATGAGTTATTACAATGATAAGAGCAATATAAAACGGCGATTAAAATTATTTTGTCGTAACAACTTAACAAAAGAACAAGCACAAAGTTTGTTATTCTTCTTTATGGATAACAAAGAGTTATTTTCCCATTTATGCCAAGCATACAATGAATATAAAGTAAGCCACGGCAGGGAGTATTTATGTGTGATAACCAATTTAGATGCTTTGTTTAAAAACCCAGAAGCAGAAGAAAAGTTCATTAAGGAAATCAAAAACTACATAATGGACGTAATTGGTATCAAGAAAGAGGACATTGAAAATGCCAAAGCTACAGATAACAGAACCGAATAAAACAATCCTCAAAACTGACGATGATAAACCACATAGGGTCTGTGCTTATTGTCGTGTATCAACAGACGATACCGACCAAAAGAACTCCCTCGAGGCACAAAAGCAATTTTTCGCAAGGTATTTTAATCTTCACTCTAATTGGACTAATGTTGGTATATTTGCAGACGAAGGACTTTCGGGAACATCTCTTGAAAAAAGAGACGATTTCAACCGAATGTTGTTTGAAGCAAGGCATGGGGGCATAGATATCATACTTACAAAAGAAGTTTCACGTTTTTCCCGTAATGTTCAACACCTTTTGAATATCGTTGAAGAATTACGGAGCAAGGGTGTTTATATTTGGTTTTTGTCTGACGATATAAACACAGAGAAAGACGACTATCGAGAGAAATTAACACAGATTGCAACTAATGCCGAACAAGAAAGTTTAAGAACGTCTCGCCGTGTTCGTTGGGGGCAGCAACAACAAATGCAACTCGGTGTCATTTT
>JAXJPN010000026.1:0-22699 GCA_036311625.1 Faecalimonas sp. | reverse complement strand
TGTGTGGGATATATGGTGGATGGTGCCAGCGGACATATGGAAAATGAGGAGGAGAGAAAGGTAAAGACGCCTTGGTTTCCGTATGAGATTCCATTTACAAAGGCAGCAAGCATCGGCACGCAAAAGGTCATTCATGACCATGCAACTATCGGGATTGTTATCACGACAGACGGCTCTATTTGCGATTTGAAGCGCGAGAATTACTTGTCGGCAGAGGAGAAGACCATTCAGGAGTTGAAAGCAATTGGAAAGCCGTTTATCGTGCTTGTAAATTCAAAGAGACCATATGATGAGCAGGCGAAGGAGATTGCAGACGAGATTGAAGCGAAATATGGTGTCTCGACCATGACGGTTAATTGCGAGCAGCTTCGTGAGGAGGATGTACATCGTATTATGGAAAAGGTACTCTTTGCATTTCCGATTTCCGAAGTGCAGTTTTACATACCGAAATGGGTGGAGATGCTTCCGCGAGAGCACAAAGTAAAAGCAGATTTGATGCAGCATATGCGGGAACTTTTGCAGACGCTCGGAGAAATCAAGGATGCCGTTGGAAGGGCGTTTGACGTGGATAGCCCATACCTTGATGAATGCAAATTGGATTGCGTGGAGATGGACACAGGCTGTGTGAAAATCCGTATGCATGTGCCGGAGCAATATTATTATGAGATGCTCAGTGATATGACAGGTGTGGATATCTCCAGTGAGTATGAGCTGGTGCGTGAGATGAAAGAGCTGTCGGAGATGAAGCGTGAATATGACGAGGTAAAAGACGCGATGGAAGCGGTCAAGATGAAGGGCTACGGCGTGGTTAGTCCGAAGCGTGAAGAGATTGAGCTGGATGAGCCGACCATCATCAAACAGGGCAATAAATATGGTGTGAAGATTCGCTCACAGGCACCGTCCATCCATATGATACGCGCAAATATTGAGACGGAGATTGCACCGATTGTCGGAAACGAGCAGCAGGCAAATGACCTCGTCCGCTATCTCAAGGAAAACAGTGAAAGTGAGGGCGGCATCTGGGAGACAAACATTTTTGGAAAGTCTGTGGAGGATTTGGTTTCCGATGGTATGCGCAACAAGATTGCGATGATTAACGATGAAAGTCAGATGAAGCTGCAGGATACGATGCAGAAGATTGTAAATGACAGCAATGGCGGATTGGTCTGCATCATCATTTAACTGGATTTCTTGTTGAAAAAATGCCGTAAAGTAGGTATGATAGTACTATGTGAATGAGAAAGGCTGTGAGATAGATGTACGAAAAATTGATGAGCTGTTATGACTATTGTAGGAGCAGGACGGATTTTGTGCCGAAGCTTGCCTTGATACTCGGTTCCGGTCTTGGAAATTATGCAGAGAATGTGGACGTAGTAGCGGAGATTCCTTATAGCGAGATTAAGGGATTTCCGGTTTCTACGGTGGCAGGACATGATGGGCGTTTTTTGTTTGGCTATATCGAGGAGATACCCGTCGTGTTGATGAAGGGCAGAGTGCATTACTATGAAGGGTATACGATGCAGGATGTTGTACTGCCGATTCGTTTGATGAAGCTTTTGGGTGCAGAGACATTGTTTTTGACGAATGCGGCAGGTGGTGTCAAGCAAGGCTTTGAGGCCGGAGATTTTATGCTGATTACAGATCAGATTGCATCCTTTGTGCCATCACCGCTCATCGGTAAGAATTTGGACAAGCTTGGCCCGCGTTTCCCGGATATGAGCGAGATTTATAACAAGGATTTGCAGGAACTGATTCGTCAGACGGCAGAGGAAGAGGGAATCCCTTTGCAGGAGGGGGTATACATCCAGTTTACCGGCCCGAATTTTGAAAGCCCGGCAGAGGTACGTCTGGCGGCGGCTTTGGGTGCCGATGCAGTGGGTATGAGTACGGCATGCGAGGCAATTGCGGCGAACCATATGGGGATGCGGATTTGCGGTATTTCTTGCATTTCTAATTTGGCTTGCGGACTTTCGGATACACCATTATGTCACGAGGAAGTGCAAGAGACCGCCGATAGAAAAGCACCGCTCTTTGCACGTTTAGTGACAAAATCAATTGTAAAGATAGGACAGGAGGACAAAAGATGATTCGATTTAATTGTGATTACCACGAGGGGGCGCATCCTCGCATTATGGAGGCGCTTGTGAATGCAAATATGGAGCAGACCATAGGCTATGGAGAAGATGAATATTGTGAGGCGGCACGCGAGGCGATTAAAAAAGCATGCAAATGCGAAGCTGCAGCCGTACATTTTCTAGTAGGAGGCACGCAGGCAAACTTGACTGTGATTTCTTCTATTTTACGCCCACACCAGGCTGTGCTCTGTGTGAAGGAAGGACATATCAATGCGCACGAGACCGGAGCAATTGAGGCGACAGGGCATAAGGTGATGGTGATTCCGGGAACAGACGGAAAGCTAAGCGGTGATGCAGTGCGTGAGGCATATCATTTACATTGGAATGACGGCTCACACGAGCATATCACACAGCCGAAGCTGGTGTATGTCTCAAACCCGACAGAGTTGGGAACCCTGTATACGAAGGCTGAGCTTGCAGACATCCGTAAGGCTTGTGATGAATGTGGACTGTATCTTTTCTTAGACGGGGCCAGACTGGGTTATGGTCTTATGGCAGAGGGGAATGATTTGACACTGGAGTATATCGCGGAAGTATGTGACGTGTTTTATATTGGCGGTACCAAAGTAGGTGCGCTATTTGGAGAGGCGGTTGTGATTACCAATCCTGCATTACAGGAAGATTTTCGCTATATCATCAAGCAAAAGGGCGGTATGCTGGCGAAGGGAAGACTGCTTGGAATTCAGTTCTTAGAGCTATTTAAAGACGGTTTGTATTTTGAGATATCGGCACATGCAATTCGTATGGCAAATGTCTTAAAAGAGGGTCTTGTAAAATTGGGTTATTCGTTCTATGCAGACAGTGTGACAAATCAGCAGTTTGTGATTGTTTCCGATGCAAAGCTAAAAGAGTTGGATGCAGAGTTTGGCTATGAATACCAGATGCGTTACGATGAGACAAGCAGTGTCGTTCGTTTTTGTACAAGCTGGGCGACAAAGGAAGAGAATGTGTTGAAGTTGTTGGAGGCAATGCGATGCGAGTAAAGATATTTACGGACGGAGCAGCTCGTGGGAATCCAGACGGTCCGGGCGGTTATGGAACCGTGTTGGAATATGTGGATACAAAAGGAGAGTTGCACACGCGCGAATATTCGCAGGGGTATGTGAAGACCACAAATAATCGTATGGAGCTGATGGCGGCGATTGTCGGACTGGAAGCGCTGAATCGCCCGTGCGAGGTAGAATTGTATTCGGATTCCAAGTATCTTACGGATGCGTTTAACCAGAATTGGATTGATGGGTGGATAAAAAAAGGCTGGAAGCGCGGCAAGAATGAAGCGGTCAAGAACGTGGATTTATGGAAGCGCCTGCTGAAAGCAAAAGAGCCACATCAAGTGGAGTTTGTCTGGGTAAAAGGGCATGATGGACATCCGCAGAATGAAAGATGCGATACTCTGGCGACGACGGCGGCAGATGGAGAAGATTTGATAGAGGATGAAGGTTGTACGAAGTGATTCGTACAGCCTTTTTTTGTGTCATACCATCGTTGATTTCTTAGATTGATGCTCATTTTTGGGATTTATATAATAAAGGTAAGTATAAAGACTGGGAGGCTATGCCTGTGGAACAGATTTTGAAGCGATTACAAGAGGAATCCCTTACGGAGTATCAATCCATACCGTTTTGGTCTTGGAATGCAAAGTTGGAACCGGAAGAACTGGTACGACAAATTCGCTGGATGAAAAACAATGGTATGGGTGGATTTTTTATGCATGCACGTTCGGGACTTAAGACGGAGTATCTGTCAAAGGAGTGGATGAAATGCATTGAGATATGTGCCGATGAGGCCGAAAAGCTAGGGATGTATGCTTGGGCATACGACGAGAACGGCTGGCCAAGTGGATTCGCAGGAGGAAAGCTTCTGGAGCAGGAGGCAAACCGTGACCAATACATATTGGCAGAGACCGGTGTTTATGATGCAGCAGCTACGGTGTCTTATGCGGTCTTGGAGGATGGTCTGCAACGTGTCTCTGCGCCTATAGATGCACCTATCTATTTGAATCTATATATTCACGTATCTGCATCGACGGCAGATATTTTGAATCCTGAGGTCGTGAAGCAGTTTCTGGAACTGACGCACGAAGAATATAAGCGCTATTTTGGTGTTGATTTTTCAAAGAAAATAAAAGGATTTTTTACAGATGAACCACAATATTTCCGTACACATACTGCCTATACGCCGATGATTGCAAAGTATTTTTCGGAGGTGTATGGAGAGGATGTTTTCGACTCACTTGGTTTGCTTTTTGTGGAAAAGAAGGGGTATCGCAGTTTTCGATATCGGTATTGGAAGGCGATGCAAGAATTGATGCTGCACAGTTTTGCGGAACAGGTATATAACTGGTGCGAGGAGCAGGGCGTGCAGCTGACAGGTCATTATGTAGAGGAAGGAAGCTTGGCTTTACAGATGACCTGCTGTGCCGGCGTGATGCCATTTTATGAGTTTGAGCACATTCCGGGAATTGACTGGCTGGGGCCGGACAGTGACAACGAGTTGATTCCGAGACAGGTCGCAAGTGCGGCAACGCAGCTTGGAAGGAAGCAGGTGCTGACGGAGAGCTTTGGCTGTTGTGGCTGGGATATTACACCTCGTGATTTGCGCAGAATCATTGGCTTTCAATATGTCAATGGTGTGAATTTGATGTGTCAACACTTGATTCCCTACGCCGAATATGGAAATCGCAAGTATGATCATCCGGCACATTATTCGACAATAAACCCTTGGGTGCGTGAAGAATTTGACAATTTCAATGACTATGTGACCAGATTAGGATATCTCTTGGCTGAGGGTGAAGAGACCGTCAATGTTGCGATGTTGCATCCGATGCGAAGTGCGTACTTTGATTTTAAGCGTGAGAACGAGGCAGAAGAATGTGGTCTTGCAAATTTGAATGCACAGCTTATACAGGCGTGTCGCAGTCTGTCAGGTGCAAATGTTGCCTATCACTTCCTTGATGAGACCCTACTTGCAAGGCACGGATTTGTGAGAGACGGAAGAATTGGCTGTGGCAAATGCAGTTATGAGTACCTTGTACTTCCTACTTTATATACGATGGATAAAAAGACAGAACAGTTCCTGCGCACATATGTGGAGCAAGGTGGAAAGCTGTTGTTGCTCGGGGAGTTACCTACCTATTTAGAGGGGGAGCCCTATACATACTCTTACTTGAAATGCAATTGTAGTTTAGACGAAGTGATTGCGGCACAAGCATATCAAGTGCAAGATACAGATACACAAATTTACTCAACAAGACGTGTCTTGGATGGCAAGTCATTTCTATATGTCATCAATGCTTCCAAAGAAAAGACTTACACCCAGACCTTTGTTATGGGCGAAGGTATCAATTCCTTTGTCGAATTAGATTTGAATAGCTTTGAAAGAAGAAGGCAGTCACTCACGCTTATCTTAAAGCCGGGAGAAGCAAAGCTACTGTTTTTAGATACAAAGGAAATGCCTGCAGAACAAGAACTAGAAGCATACGATTTCCGTCTTGAGAATGCAAAAGTGGAGTTTGAGGAGAACTATCTGCCGGTGGATTTCGTGCGGTATTCGGAAGACGGCGTGCATTATTCTGAAAAATGGCCGGTTGCAGCACTATTCCAAAGGCTTTTGGAGGGGCGCTGGGAAGGCACAATTTATTTCAAATATGAGTTTGAAGTTCGCAATAAGCCACAAAGCATTTTGTTACGTGTGGAGGATTGCCAAGCAGAAGAAAGCTATCTCAATGGAGTGTCTCTCATGCAACAGGAAGCTTGTGAGATTGAGGAGAAGATATTGAACTATGATATTGCTGCCTATGTGAAAGAAGGCAGGAATGAATACGTTATCAAGACCAACTGGCATGAGGTCGATTTTTAATCAACAATGGCCAAATGTGCATAGCAATAATTTTGAGTTTAGCGATGGAATGCATTATACGGGAACAGCACCGAGCTTGCTTGAAAGTTATGTGCCGTTGAGCTCGTATTACGCAGTATCATTATTTAGTCGCTATGCGAAAGGTTTAGGCCAAACGATAGAAACCGATTTCCGTGTCGGGAAGGATTTGTTTTATGTTATGCTAACAAATGAGGCGGGCATAAAAACGGTTATGGTCATCAACATGGGAGAATCTGCGAAGGCAATTTCGATTGAATTTAAAACGGATATAAATGAAAAATTCTATCGTCATATGTATGCTGGTTTTGATTTGAAACCAGACGAGAGAGCAAGACTTGCCGGGATTGACAAGAGATTTTTCGTAAAAGGGGAACTGAAGGATGTTATTCCGGCTTGTGGAGTTGTGATTTATACAACGCGTGAAGATTAAAATTTATAAAATGAGGTGCTTTTATGGAAAAGTGTGCGCTTGGTTTGTCAAACGCATACTTTTTATATATACAGATTTTTTGAAAAGTCTTTACACGACTACTTTTGTGTGTTACGATGTACATATTCCAAGAAGTTGATTTACTTTCTAGTAATCTTATGGCTCTTAGCCGTTTCTTACATCCATGTCATAATAAGATGACATCTTAGAAAATTTCAACGCTTGAATAGAATAAAAGAGCAGAGAGGTTTCTAAGAAGAGATGTAGGAGCCTCTCGGAAAGAGGTGCTTATGAGCAATGGTCACACAGCTGTGAGTGAGTTTCTGGAAAACAAGGTGAGATTCGCGGATTTATTTAATGGGAGTCTTTTTCAGGGGCAACAGATTGTAAAGCCAGAGGAGTTGGAAGCTATCAAGGGCGAATCGGACATCCTCGTGGAAGACAAAGCACAAAAGATAAAAAATGTTCATCGTTACAGAGATATTGTGATGCGGTGGAATAAGGATGCGTATCTTGCAATCTTCGCATGTGAGGTACAGTCAAAAGTACATTATGCGATGCCGGTCAGAAAAATGTTATATGATGCATTGGCATATCTGGAACAGACAAAAAATACTTGGGAAATGCGGCAAGCATTGGGAGAAGAAAAGATAACAGGAACAGAGTATCTATCAAAGTTTCACAAAGAAGACAAACTGACTCCGATTATCACAGCAGTATTTTACTATGGTGTAGATGAGTGGGATGGCAGTACCGATTTGTATGGGATGTTTGAGGGTGACGCGTTTCTGCAGAATGACATTGTGAAGAAATACATACCAAACTATGCAATTAATCTGATTGATGCAGGGCGGATAGAGGATGTAGGATGCTTTCAGACAGAGTTGCAAGAAATTTTTGGCATGTTGAAGTATCGGCAGGACAAGGATGCCTTGCTTCATTACATGAACGAGCATAGAGATTATTTTCATAGTGTGGATGGAGGAACATCTCGTGCGATTGCGGGTTTGCTGCAGTCAAGGAAGATGTTGAAGGAGTTTGAAACCAAGACAGGAACGGAGGGTGAAGAAGATATGTGCAAGGCGTTAGATGATTTGTATCAGGAAGGCATAGAAAAAGGTATAGAAAAAGGTATAGAACAGGAACGTGCTCATACTGAAGCAGAAAAAAGACGTGCAGATGAAGCAGAAGCAGAGAACGCAGAATTACGCGCCAGATTAGCTCGGTATGAAAATGCATAAATGGTAATAAAAAAGGAGCAGCGATATCATACATCGCTGCTCCGATATTTTTGGCAATTTCTTTAAATTATGCCAACACTTTCTTTAACTGTACGAAACGTGGGAGTGAGTTCTCTTTTCTCATCTCAATCTCACCCTGAATAAGTGGAAGTGCATACTCGATGTACGCGTCACTTACGTTGTTACCTCTTTCGTTGATCCACTCTACCGGAACCTTCTTCTCGTAGTTTGCAACCTTTGAAAGATCAAGTAAGTCAGCCTCACACTTGTAACCGTCAGCATCACGTGTACACTTGAAACCAACCATCTTGTCGGTGGTTCCCTTTACAGCTTCCTGAACAGCTGTCTGGCCTGCCATGAAAGATTCAGAAGAGTCTGTCTGTGAAGCACAATGCTCAGCACAACGCTGTAAGAGTGAAAGCTCGATTGGACGAACCTTTACGCCAGGAATGGTGTTCTTTACAACGTCTGCAAGTCTTGCGGCAAGTCCGCCTAACTGTGCGTGTCCAAAACCATCTGTAGCAGAAGTCTCAGCCTCAGATACGAATCTGCCGTCTGCATAGTGGATACCTTCGGAAACAGCAACAAGTACGTTCTGGTTCTCGTCCCAAATCTTCTTCACATCTTCAATGAATTCATCCATATTGAAATCTACTTCCGGAAGGTAAATTAAGTCTGCCGGATATCCTGCAACCTTTGCAAGAGAAGCTGCACCGGCGAGCCATCCTGCATGACGTCCCATAATCTCAACGATGGTTACTTGACCCTTGTCATATACATGTGCATCCTGGTAAATCTCCACCATAGAAGTCGCGATGTATTTTGCTGCTGAGGCAAAACCAGGACAGTGGTCTGTACCGAATAAGTCATTGTCGATGGTCTTTGGAATACCCATTACGCGGCAGTCATAGCCAACTTTCTTCATATACTTTGAAATCTTGTTACAGGTATCCATCGAGTCGTTACCACCGTTGTAGAAGAAGTAACGAACATCGTACTTTTTGAAGATTTCAAGAATTCTCTTGTAGTCTGTCTCGTCTACATCCGGGTCGGCAATTTTGTAACGGCATGAACCAAGAGCAGAAGATGGTGTGTACTGCATAATTGCCAATTCTTCCGGATCTTCCTCATCCATCACATATAATTTGTCATTTAATACACCTACGATACCATTTGCTGCACCATATACCTTTGTAATGCAGTCAGAATCAAGACCAGCCTTGATTGCACCGTAGCAGCTTGCATTGATTACCGAAGAAGGTCCGCCGGACTGACCGATAATCATAGCACCTTTCAATTCACTCATGTTATGTACCTCCAAAATTGTTTTTTGAAAAAATCCTCAATTAGCATAACATAAGAAGACATTTTTTGCAATTCCTACCCTTTACTTTTTTAGAAAATAATGCTAAAATCGTAAAGAATTTAAAGTAAGACAGACGGTCGCTGCTGCAAGTGTCGAAAGACCGCAGGAGAGGAAAGTCCGGGCTTCACAGGGCAGGATGCCGGATAACGTCCGGTGGAGGCGACTCTAAGGCCAGTGCAACAGAAATATACCGCCTAAGGGAACTTAGGTAAGGGTGGAAGGGCAGTGTAAGAGACTACCGCCTCTTTGGTAACAAAGAGGGCACATGTAAACCCCATCCGAAGCAAAACCGAATGAAAACGATGTGGCGGCCCGTCACGTTTTAGGTAGGTTGCTTGAGCCTGCTGGCGACAGCAGGTCTAGATAGATGACCGTCCAACGACATAACCCGGCTTATCGTCTTGCTTGAATTCAAATGTAAAAAAAGAAATGCTCCCGTGCGCTATGCGCATAGGAGCATTTTTGCGTCTGTCTTATTGGTATTTTTCTTCGCAGTATTGACAGCGATAGACTTGATTCTCTTCATCAGTCAGGACAAATACGTGGTCAAGTCCCTGCTCAATCGAAGTGATACATCTCGGATTCTTGCAGCGAAGGACATTGGTAATCTGTCTTGGAAGCTCCAAGCGTTTCTTTTCGACAATCTTTTCGTCTTGGATGATATTCACCGTAATATTGTGGTCGATGAAACCGAGAATATCCAAATCAATTACATCAATCGGACACTCAATCTTCATAATATCTTTTTTGCCCATCTTTTTGCTGGTAGCATTTTTAATAATGGCAACACAACAATCCAACTTATCGAGATTCAAATGATGGTAGATTTCCATGCTCTTTCCGGCCTGAATATGGTCGAGCACAAAACCTTCCGAGATACTGCTTACGTTCAATGAATTTTTCACCATAACCTTGTCCTCCTTACACTTCAATGCCCAAGAGCGTGAGAATCAGTGCCATACGCACATAGACGCCATACTGTGCCTGCTTAAAGTAAACTGCACGTGGGTCATCGTCTACCTCAACAGCAATCTCATTGACTCTCGGAAGTGGGTGAAGCACCAGCATATGGGAAGGTGCAAGCTCCATCTTCTTTGCATCTAAGATATAAAAGTCTTTCATACGAATATAGTCTTCTTCGTTAAAGAAACGCTCTTTTTGTACACGGGTCATATAAAGAACATCCAGCTCTGGAAGTGCATCTTCGAGGCGTTCCACTTCTTTGTAAGGAACATTCTGCTTGTCCAGTACATCCTTGCGCATATAACCGGGTAGGCGAAGCTCCTCAGGTGAAATCAACACAAACTTAACATTCGGGTATCGAACAAATGCGTGAATCAGGGAGTGCACAGTGCGTCCGAATTTCAAGTCACCACAGAGACCAATGGTAAGGTTGTCCAAACGACCGCTCAGAGAACGAATCGTCAAAAGGTCGGTCAGTGTCTGTGTCGGGTGTTGATGTCCACCGTCGCCTGCGTTGATAATCGGAATCGAAGAGTGGCGGGCAGCAACCATCGGTGCGCCTTCCTTCGGGTGTCTCATGGCAACAATATCTGCATAGCACGAAACCATACGAATCGTATCGGAAACCGTCTCGCCTTTTGTTGCAGAGCTGGAGTCTGCAGAAGAGAAGCCAAGTACATTTCCTCCCAAATTCAACATCGCTGCCTCGTGGCTTAGACGAGTGCGGGTGCTTGGCTCAAAAAACAGAGTTGCAAGCTTTTTACCTTCGCAGGCATGTGCGTATTTTGCCGGATTCTTTTCAATGTCATTTGCCAAATCCAATAGGGTGTCCAGTTCTTCTACGGACAAATCCAAAGGGCTCATTAAATGTCTCATAATAACCTCCTAATTTATCGATATGTTAATAAATCTTCGAGAGATTTTCGCTTTGGCGCTTCCGGCGCGATGTCCGGATAGCCGATAGCGATGAGTGCGCCAAGTTCTTGCGTGTCAGGAATCTGTAAAAGTTCCGTGATTCCGTCTTCGTCCCAGATTCCCATAATCACTGTACCCAGCCCCTGTTCGTGTGCAGCAAGACAAAAGGTCTGGCAAGCAGCACCGACATCAAACATCTGCCAACGGTCACCTTTTTTCGTGGAAAAAGAACCATCACGCTCGAAACCACAGCGGTTCTTTACGAAGGTAACAGCAATCAAAGTAGACACTTGTCTTACAATATTCGAATTGTATTCTGGGGTAAATGCATCAGCAATTTTAGATATCATAGAAGCGTCTTCAATCGCGATATAACGGGTAATCTGTGTATTCTTCCAAGAAGGGGAATAAGAAGCGTTGGAAATAATCGTCTCTAAAAGGGAATGGTCAATCCGTTGTTCCTTGTATTTGCGAATACTTCTTCGTCCTCTGATACATTCTGTGGCGTTCATCACATATCCTCCGTTTGAAAATCTCTTATTATCATATACTAAAAAATCTTCTTTTTCAACTCTTATCTTTCTTGAAAATGTAGATTTTTAAAATAAATTGTATTATAATAGGCAATAGTTTTTAGGAGGCATAGGAAAATGGAGACTTTACAAGAGTTAAGAGAACAAATTGATACCATAGATACCCAGATTGTGAATCTTTATCAGAATCGAATGGAGCTTGCAAAAAAGGTAGGCGAATTCAAAGTGGCTTCTGGTAAAAAGGTGTTTGACAAGCAACGAGAGAAGGAAAAGCTTGCGGCAGTGACCTCTGAGGTTGAAGAACCATTTTATAAAAAGGGGTTGGAGGAGCTTTTTGAACAGCTAATGTCCATGAGCCGAAAGTTGCAGTATCAGCTTTTGGCGGAAAAGGGAGCACTTGGCAGGCTGCCGTTTATCGGTATGGATAAGCTTGACACGGACAGAGCGCGTATTGTGTTTCAGGGAACAGAGGGAGCGTACAGTCAAGCAGCGATGGAGAAGTATTTCGGCTCTGAAATCAACAGTTTCCATGTGCAGACTTTCCGTGATGCGATGGAGGCGATTGAGGAAGGCTCAGCAGATTTTGCCGTGCTTCCAATAGAGAATTCTTCGGCGGGTGCTGTGAATGAGGTCTATGACCTTCTGATGGAATTTGAGAATTATATCGTGGGAGAAGTGTTCCTGCGCATTGACCATACCTTAGCAGGAATTCCGGGTACGAAGCTGGAGGAGATTGAACGTGTGTACTCACATCCGCAGGCTCTGATGCAGAGTGCAAAGTTCTTGGATGAGCATCGCGACTGGCAGCAGATAAGCGTGGCGAACACAGCGGTAGCAGCAAAGAAGGTGTTAGAGGATAAGAATTGCACGAAGGCGGCGATTTGTAGTGCTTACGCAGCAGAGTATTATGGTCTGGAAGTATTACAGGAGAAGATTAACCATAATGAGAACAATGCAACGCGTTTTATTGTGGTAACGAATCAGAAGATTTTCTTGAAGGATGCAACGAAGATTAGCATTTGTTTTGAGGGCGCGCACGAGAGTGGTTCCTTGTACCATTTGCTTTCGCACTTTATTTATAACAATCTGAATATGATTAAGATTGAATCCAGACCGATTGAGGGACGGAATTGGGAATATTGCTTCTTCGTAGATTTTGAAGGGAATATGGCGGACGGCGCAGTGAAGAATGCGATTCGTGGCCTGCGTGAAGAAGCAAGAAACTTAAAGATTTTGGGGAATTACTAGGATGAGAACAGAAGAGTTGGTTATTTACAAACCCATGAAATATGACTTTATTATGAGAGACTTTGAACGCTTGGCGGAGTTGTGTCGTGAGCCATATGCAGATGTGGAGGAATTACGTTCCTTGTTCTTGCAGGATATCAAAGCACTGCTTGGGATTGCGGAAGAACACGGCTTTGCGGGGAATCTGTGGCACAACTACCTGACATTTATGCTCGTCAACGATGAGAATGTATACAGCACGGCTTGTGAGATTGTGGGTGAAGTTTCGGGAAGTATCAATCACATGGTTATGGGAGATTTTGAAATCTTCCGCGAGTTATTTGCCTATGATTTTTCGGAATTAGAAGAAGCCTTTGGGGTAGATTATTTTCGTGTACTAAAGGATTATCAGAATGCGGAGGGACACGGAAAAGTATTTAACAAGCGTATCCGTGACCGAATCTGTGAGCTTGCAAAGAGGTTAAGTCAGAGCGCAGATGCTACGGATTTTAAAGCCATTTTAACGCAGTTTTATAAAGAGTTCGGTGTTGGCGAGTTGGGACTGCATAAGGCATTTCGTGTGGAGCATACGGAGGACGGAGCAGAGATTGTTCCGATTACTAAGATTTCACATGTACACCTCGATGATTTGGTAGGATATGAGATTGCAAAGAAGAAGCTGATTGAGAATACAGAAGCTTTTGTGGCAGGAAGACCGGCAAATAACTGTCTTTTGTTTGGCGATGCAGGCACTGGAAAATCGACCTCTATTAAAGCTATTTTGAATCAATATTATGACAAAGGGCTTCGCATGATTGAGTTGTATAAGCACCAATTTCAGGATTTGAATGATGTGATTGCGCAGATTAAGAATCGCAATTACAAGTTTATTATCTATATGGATGATTTGTCTTTTGAAGAATTTGAGATTGAGTACAAGTATTTGAAAGCAGTGATAGAAGGTGGATTGGAAAAGAAGCCGGATAACATCTTGATTTATGCAACCTCGAACCGTCGTCATCTAGTAAAAGAGACCTTTAAGGATAAGGCTGACCGAGATGAAGAGCTGCATACGAATGATACCGTGCAGGAGAAGTTGTCTTTGGTAGCACGCTTTGGCGTGACCATATACTTTGGTTCGCCGAGCAAGAAAGAATTTCAGACCATTGTCAAAGAACTTGCACAGCGCAATGGCATTACAATGGAGGAGGATGCGCTGTTGTTAGAGGCGAATAAGTGGGAGCTTAGTCACGGTGGCTTGTCTGGAAGGACAGCACAGCAATTTATTGATTATTTATTAGGGAAAGCTGAATAAGGGAATTCAAAAACGCAATTCGCCAATATTGACGGATTGCGTTTTTTATAGTACAATAAAAGCCAGTTAAGACGAATTAAAATAGGGGAGCGTTATGAGGATATTTGGAAAAGAAAATAATGAGATCATTTTAAAGGAAATGGGGATTCGCATCAAGGATATACGCATTGCGAATGAGATGACGCAAAAAGAATTGGCGATGAGAGCTGGAATTGCACCAAGAACGGTTGAACGCATTGAAAATGGAGAGAATGTCAAAGTAGAAAATATTCTTCATATTTTACGCGCTATGAACTTACTACAGAATTTAGAAAACTTGGTGCCAGAACAGAATCTTAGGCCAACTGATTTACATGATTGTCGAAAAAAGAGGGTGCGCGCTACGTCAAGAAGGCAAGTTGATTACCTAGTGGATTGGAAATGGGGTGACGAGGAATGATTAGTGCAGAAGTTTATCTGTGGGGAACCCGAATTGGTGTTGTTGCACAAGAAGATATAAATAGCATACCTCTGTTTAATTATGATGATAAATTTTTGAAAAGTAGAATAGAGGTATCTCCGATTGCAATGCCTCTTTCAAAACAGGTGTATTCGTTTTCGGGCTTAAACAAGGAGAGTTTTTATGGGCTTCCGGGTTTGTTGGCAGATTCCCTGCCGGATAAATTTGGAACAAAATTGATTGAACGTTATTTGGCTGAGCAAGGCAGAGAACTCAAAAGTCTGACAGCAGTAGAAAGACTATGTTATGTAGGGAATCGAGGAATGGGAGCGTTAGAGTATGTTCCGGCAATCGGTTATTCCAAAGGAGGTGATGGGTCGATTGATATCAATTTGTTAGTAAAATTAGCATCGGATATTCTTGCGGAAAGAAAATCTCTGCATATCTCTGCAAATAGTGATGCTATGAGGCAGATTATCAGAATTGGAACTTCGGCAGGTGGCGCGAGGGCGAAGGCTGTTGTTGCGTGGAACGAGAGCACCAATGATATTCGTTCAGGACAGATTGATGCAGGTAGTGGATATGGCTATTGGCTGATTAAGTTTGATGGAATTGAAAATAATAAAGACAAAGGGGATAAGGTAGACGGACCGACATTTACAAGAATCGAGTATGCGTATGCTCTGATGGCACAAGCTGCAAAGATAGAGATGAAGGAGTGCCGACTATATCGGGAATCAGGGCATTATCATTTTATGACGAGACGATTTGACAGGGAGCTTGATACCGGAAAGAAAATTCATATGCAGACGCTAGGAGCACTGGCACATTTTGATTATAATTCGCCGGGAGCGTACAGTTATGAGCAGGTGGCACAGATTCTATATCAACTAGGTATGGGACAGAAAGAAGTAGAAGAATTGTTTCGCAGAATGGTCTTTAATATTTTCGCACGGAATCAGGATGATCATGTGAAGAATATTTCTTTTTTGATGAATACGAAGGGTGTTTGGTCTCTTGCGCCTGCTTATGACCTGACTTTTGCATACGAACCGAATAATTATTGGTTGAGCAGACATCAGATGAGTATGCAAGGGAAAGTGAATCGTTTTAAGAAAGAAGATTTTTTTGCATGTGGAAAACAAATGAATATCAGCAAACGAAAAATGGAGAGGATTATCGAAGAAGTACGAAGTGCTGTTGTAAACTGGGATTCCTATGCAGAGCAAGCATATCTGGATGAAAAAGTAGCGAAAGAAATACAGGAACAGTTTGAATGTATTTAGTAAATAACGGGTGTATATGAGAAAAACTGGCGTCTAGCACCTCTCTTTTGCAGTTTGAGGGGCTGGACGCCAGCTTTTTACTTTATTCCACTAATTTCAATCCCGTTATATCAGAATCAATCATCAGCGAGTAATTGGTATAGTATACGACAAAGCCGGGCTTTGTACCTTTTGGCTTTTTGATGTGTTTTTTCTCCGCATAGTCAATCTCAACTTTTTCATTGCCGCGATTTTGTGAATAGTAGGCTGCAAGCTTTCCGGCTTCCTCGAACACTCTGTCGGGCAGTTCGTTGCCTTCTGTCTTCACAATGACGTGAGAGCCCGGACAACCTTTCGCGTGGAACCACCAGTCGTTTCCGTTGGCAAATTGGAAGGTGAGTTCTTCATTCTGTAGGTTGTTCTTTCCAACGTAGATATGATATCCATCGCTGGAGAGATAGTGAAATGGCTTGCTTGTGATTTTTACTTTCTGCTTCGTAAACTTACGTCTCACATATCCGGCTTCAATCAATTCCTCTTTAATCTGCGTCAAATCTTCTTCGCTTAATGCAATATGCAAAGCGTTGCTTACAGATTCCAAATAGGTGATCTCATCCTGTGTTT
This sequence comes from Faecalimonas sp., assembly GCA_036311625.1. GTDB lineage: Bacteria > Bacillota > Clostridia > Lachnospirales > Lachnospiraceae > Faecalimonas. The sequence continues at coordinate 6,367 of JAXJPN010000026.1, read as the reverse complement.
CTTGAATCAAAGAGATGAGAGCTTCATAGGTGCGCTTTTGCTTGTTGTACTTGTCAAAATATTTCTGTGCATTTTCCTGTGGTGTCTTCGTGGCGTCTAAAGGAATGGTGATATCCTCATTCGTGTAGTAATTCATACAAGTCAGAGACTTTGTCTCGGGCGCCAGACCGTAACCGTAGGTGTTAATGAGTTCTCCATAGATACGATACTTGTCACGATTCTCGGTGTCCCTTAACTGCTTGCTTTGCAACTCGTATTTTTTGCGGTTACGCTCCAATGCAGTCTGCACAATCTTGCGTAAATCCACAGATTTTTGGCGAATACGGGTTACAGCATTCTTGGAAGCATAGTAGCTTTCCAGTAATTCCGAAATGGAATCGTAGGCTGTCTCTGCATACTGAGAAAAATGTGTCAGCAGGAGAGAGGCATATTCCTTTGGTTCAGCACCATCTGTATAGATGCGCGGGATAAAGTTACATTGTCTTACAGATTCGAAATATAATACAAACTGTTTGTACAGGTGTAAGAATGCATTCTCCGACATTTCTTTCGGTGAAATGCCAGAATCAATACCAGACACATAACAAATCTCTTCAGCTACGACAGGGCTGATACCTGTAAAGCTTGTATAGATAGCCTTTGCAAGTCCGCTTGGCTTGGCAATAAGATTTGTTGTAAAGTCAGCATAAGAGACTGTGAGTGGGTCAAGCTTTTCTTGGGTTTCGGGAATAAAATATTCACGGCCCGGAAGCACCTCGCGGACGGAACTCATCTGTGCAGAGACGTGCTTGATGCTATCGATGATGCGCCCGTCTTCGTTGCAGAAAATGATGTTGCTGTGTTTGCCCATAATCTCGACAATCAGGTATTTCTTGCACAAATCGCCGAGCTCATCTAGGTGTTCAATCTCAAAGCGGATGATACGCTCTAGTTTTGGCTGCGTGATTGCTGTGATGCGACCATTCCCGATATGTTTACGTAGTAGCATACAGAAATTTGGTGCGACCATCGGACTTGGCTTGTTTGCCTCTGTCAGGTAAATCAAGGGGAGAGAGGCACTTGCAGAAATATACAGACGCTTCATACCGTTCGGGGTCTTTACAGCGAGCAAAAGCTCATCCGCCTCCGGCTGCGCAATCTTATTGATGCGTCCATCCAATAGATGCTCGTTCAATTCTGATACAATATTTGCAATGGTAATCCCATCAAAAGCCATACTTGTTACTTCCTTTCAAGGGTTCCCGAAGAGGGAACTTTTTCCCTGACAAGTATAGCACGAGAGAACAAAATAGTACAGTCGGAAAGTTGACTGATTCTGAAAAATGAATTATAATAAGGTTTGATTTAACAAAGACATAGAAAGATGAAGAGGTTAAACGAGATGATAAAAAGTATGACCGGTTTCGGAAGATGCGAAATCACAGAGGGCGAACGGAAATTTACTGTCGAATTAAAGGGTGTGAATCACCGCTATTTGGATGTGAATATTCGTATGCCGAAGAAGCTCAATTTTTTTGAATCCGCAATTCGTAATCTGCTTAAGCAGTATGCGCAGCGCGGAAAAGTGGACATTTTCATTTCTTATGAGGATTTGTCTGAGAACCAAGTTTCCTTAAAGTATAACCCGACACTTGCAAAGGAGTATTTGCAGTATTTTAAGGAGATGCAGGAAAGCTTTTCGCTGGACTATGATATACGGGTGTCCACCTTATCACGCTGTCCGGAGGTGCTCACAATGGAAGAGCAGGCGGAGGATGAAGAGACTTTGTGGAAAGGACTTGAGAAGGCGTTGAAGGGCGCTTTTGAGCAGTTCGTGGACACAAGAGTGACAGAAGGTGAGGCGTTGAAGAGAGATATCATTTCAAAATTAGACGAGATGTTGCAGCTTGTTGCTTACATAGAGGAGCGCTCGCCGGAGATTGTGGCAGAATATCGCAGCAAGTTAGAGAATAAGGTGAAAGAGCTGCTTACAGATACGCAGATTGATGAAGGCAGACTGGCGTCGGAGGTTGTTCTTTTTGCTGACAAGATTTGTACGGACGAGGAGACCGTGCGCCTTAGAAGCCATATTGAGCATATGAAGGCGACACTCGAGGAAAAAGAAGGAATTGGTCGCAAGCTGGATTTCATTGCACAGGAGATGAACCGCGAGGCGAATACCATTCTTTCTAAGGCGAATGATTTGACGGTTTCGAATCACGCCATTGATTTAAAGACCAATGTTGAGAAGGTGCGTGAGCAGATTCAGAACATTGAATAATAGGGGGATGTTATGCAGAAGAAGGGAATTTTAATCGTAGTTTCCGGTTTTGCAGGTTCCGGCAAAGGAACACTGATGAAGGAATTACTGAAGAACTATGACAATTATGCACTGTCTGTTTCCGCAACGACCCGTGCGCCGAGACCGGGCGAGGAAGACGGCAGGGAATATTTCTTCAAAACAAGGGAAGAATTTGAAAAAATGATTGCGAAAGACGAGCTGATAGAGTATGCTAGGTATGTTGAAAATTATTATGGCACACCACGCGCTTATGTAGAGAAGCAGCTCGCAGACGGCAAGGATGTGGTTCTGGAGATTGAGGTACAAGGAGCGATGCAGATTAAAGCAAAGTTTCCCGAGACCTTGCTCCTTTTTGTTACACCGCCGAATGCGACGATTTTGAAAGAGCGACTTGTGGGACGTGGCACGGAGACGATGGACGTTATCGAGTCGCGTATGCGGCGTGCCGGTGAGGAAGCAGAGTTGATGAAGGATTATGATTATCTGATTATCAATGATGAAGTAGACCGTGCTGTGCAGGAGATGCATCAGATTATTGTCAGTGCACATCAAAGAAGCATTTGCAATACAGAGTTTATTGCACAGATGCAGACCGAATTAAAAGGAAAAGAAGCATAAAAAGGGAGGAAAAAGATTATGTTACATCCATCATATTCAGATTTAATGACAGTTGTAAATCAAGACGTAGAAGAGGGGGCAACAAAGATTGTGAACAGCCGTTATTCGATTGTACTTGCAACTGCAAAGAGAGCAAGACAGATTGTGGCAGGTGATGAGCCGATGGTGCATACAAAGGCAGGCGAGAAAGCACTTTCTGTTGCAATTGATGAGCTGAACCAGGCACAACTTAAGATTGTGACAGACGAGACAGAGGAGTAAGAGCGAGCGTATGAATATTTTATTTGTGTCGCTTGGGTGTGATAAGAACCTGACAGATACAGAGGCAATGCTAGGGCTTCTTACTGCAAATGGTCATCGTATGGTTGATATGGAAGAAGAGGCAGATGTGATTGTTATCAACACCTGCTGCTTCATCCACGATGCAAAGGAAGAGAGTATTCAGACCATCTTAGAGATGGCGGAATATAAAAAAGCCGGCACCTGTAAGGCACTCATTGTGACGGGCTGTTTGGCACAACGCTATCAGCAGGAGATTTTAGATGAGATTGAAGAAGTAGATGCGGTACTTGGTACAAGCTCATATGATGAGATTGTTGAGGCGATTGAGGAGGCCATTGGCGGGAATCGTTCACTTCATTTGAACAGCTTGCAGATTTTGCCGGAGACGGAAAGCCGAAGGGTGATTACGACCGGTGGTCACTTTGCATATTTAAAGATAGCAGAAGGCTGTGATAAGCATTGTACTTACTGTGTGATTCCAAAGATTCGTGGGAATTTCCGCAGCGTTCCGATGGAGCGCCTGCTAAAAGAAGCGTCGGAGCTTGCAGAGCAGGGGGTCAAGGAATTGATTTTGGTGGCACAGGAGACGACCTTGTACGGCAAAGATTTATATGGTGAGAAGACCTTACCGAAGCTGTTAAAGGAGCTGTGTAAGATTTCGGGACTTCGTTGGATTCGCTTGCTGTATTGCTATCCTGAGGAGATTACCGATGCGTTGATTCAAGTCATCAAGGAAGAAGATAAGATATGCAAGTATCTGGATTTGCCGATTCAGCATGCCAATGATGAGATTCTAAAGCGAATGGGTCGCAGGACGACAAAGGCGCAGCTTATTGGGATTGTTGAAAAGCTCCGCAAGGAGATTCCGAATATTGCGCTTCGCACGACTTTGATTACCGGCTTTCCGGGTGAGACCAAAGAGCAGCATCAGGAGCTTGTGGAGTTTGTCGATGAGATGGAGTTTGACCGCTTAGGCGTGTTTACCTACTCGCAGGAAGAGGATACACCGGCAGCGAAGATGCCTGACCAGATAGAGGAAGATGTAAAGCTGGACCGTCAGGAAGAGCTGATGGAGCTGCAACAGCTGGTTGCTTTTGATATGACAGAGGATATGATTGGCAGAGAGATGCTGGTTATGATTGAAGGCAAGGTTGCCGACGAGGCAGTCTATGTCGGAAGAACATACAGAGACGCGCCGAATGTGGACGGACTGATTTTTGTGGAGAGCGAGGAAGAACTTGTATCCGGAGATTTTGCAAAGGTTCGCGTGATTGGCGCAGAAGAATATGATTTGATAGGAGAGATAGTATCATGAATTTACCAAACAAATTAACAGTATTACGAGTGATTATGATTCCGTTTTTTGTTGTGTTTATGCTGACAGATTTGGCAGGGGATGCAAGTAAGTATATTGCATTGGCATTGTTCTGTATTGCAAGCTTTACAGATTATCTGGATGGACATTTGGCAAGAAAACACAACTTAGTAACGAACTTTGGAAAGTTTATGGATCCGCTTGCAGACAAGCTTTTGGTTTGTTCAGCGATGATTTGTTTGATTCCTTCGGGACAGCTTGAGACTTGGATTGTACTTGTGATTATCGCAAGAGAGTTCATTATTAGCGGTTTCCGTTTGGTAGCGTCAGACAATGGTATTGTAATTGCAGCAAGCTACTGGGGTAAGTTTAAGACAGTTTCGCATATGGCGATGATTATTTTACTGATTTTGAATATTCAGAATCCAATTTATCTGCTTGTGGCAGACATTGTGAAGTGGATTGCGGTTGCACTTACGATTATCTCATTGGTGGACTATGTTTGGAAGAACAAGCAGGTTCTGACACAGGGCGGTATGTAAGCGATGTGCTTAGAGGAAAGAATCGTACATAAATTGATTGAAAAAGGGTACACTGTCACGACGGCGGAGTCTTGTACAGGTGGCTTGCTTGCAGGGCGACTTCTGGATGTCTCCGGCGCGTCCGCAGTTTACAATGAAGGGCATATTACCTATTCGAATGAGGCAAAGGAAAGGCTTCTGGGCGTATCACATGAGACTTTGGAGCACTATGGCGCAGTCAGCGAGCAGACAGCAAGAGAGATGGCAGAAGGTGCTGCGAGAGCGGCGAATGCAGATGTCGGTCTTAGCACGACCGGAATTGCAGGGCCAGGTGGCGGCACAGCGCAAAAGCCGGTCGGCTTGGTCTATGTGGGTTGTTTTGTGGAAGGAAAGACTTTGGTTCAAGAATGCCGCTTTTGCGGCACGCGGAAAGAGAACCGCGATGCGGCAGTAGAGGCGGCATTGCAGCTGCTTGCAACAGCGGTTTTTTAAGACAGGCATTAAAAAGTGCTAGACAATCTCGGCACTTTATGCGAAAATAAATATTGGTGCAAAGGCACCGCAAAGAGAAATTATACTACATACATGAAAGGAGTTTTCATCATGATTTATTCACATGAAGTAAAAACAATGTGTCCGGTAGCGATTGGCGCAAATCACGGACCGGCTCCAATCCCGGAAGAAGCAAAATGGGTAAAAGCAAAAGAAGTAAAAGATATTTCCGGTTTGACACACGGTATTGGCTGGTGTGCACCTCAGCAGGGAGCTTGTAAGTTAACCTTAAACGTAAAGGATGGTATTATCCAAGAAGCATTGGTTGAGACAATCGGATGTTCCGGTATGACTCACTCGGCAGCTATGGCTTCAGAGATTCTTCCTGGAAAGACCATTTTAGAGGCGTTGAACACAGACTTAGTTTGTGACGCAATCAACACAGCTATGAGAGAGTTGTTCTTGCAGATTGTTTACGGTAGAACACAGAGTGCGTTCTCTGAAGACGGACTTCCAATCGGTGCAGGTCTGGAAGACTTAGGAAAGGGACTTCGTTCACAGGTTGGTACAATGTACGGAACATTGGCAAAGGGTCCTCGTTACTTAGAGATGGCAGAGGGGTATGTAACAGGTATTGCATTGGATGAGAACAATGAGATTATCGGTTATCAGTTCGTAAGTCTTGGAAAATTAACAGACTTTATCAAGAAAGGTGATGATCCGACAACAGCATGGGAGAAGGCAAAAGGTCAGTATGGCCGTGTTGCTGACGCTGTGAAGATTATCGACCCGAGAGCAGAATAAGAGAAGGAGGACGTAAAGATGGCTTTATTTGAATCATATGAGAGACGTATTGAC
>JAXJPN010000025.1:0-1895 GCA_036311625.1 Faecalimonas sp. | reverse complement strand
TCATGATTCTTCTCCTTATTCTCATATCGACAGACATTCCAGATACACTGCCTTCTCTCTATGTATATACCATTACGAACCATTTCAGCTTCTGCCTTTGTAAGTATTCTCATTGGTATCGGTATAAACCATCGGCATGTATTACAATCAGGTGTCATGATTCTTCTCCCACCATATTTCCTTGTCTTTTCCGACAATCCAAATTCATCAATCGCCGCCTGTCTGCTGATTAAGTCATCCATCCTGTCACCCCCATTGTTCTGCCATTGCTTTTGCTATGCCGGGGAAAGTTTTACTTCTTACTTTCGCTCTCTCTTCCGGCGACAATTTGAAAGCGTCCGCAAACCACTTCGGCTTGACTTTCCCGCTTTTGTGTGTAATAAATTCTCCTCTGTCAACAATGTTTGTCGGAACCAATCCGGGCAAACCCTTTAACCATAAACAGGTAGTCTTTTCAAAACTGTCACCAAATTGCCAAGGGTGAATTTTTTGAGACACCTTCCACGGAAGGTTGTATTTCTCAACTAAATCTGGAAACCATTGTTTGATATAATTCCCGGAGATGATTCCAACGGGATTCTCAATAACAATTTTGTCGCAATCGGCTTCAAAGATTTTGCAGAAAAACTCTATACCATCTCGCTGTCTGCCATCTTCCCTTTTCTTTTCAAACCATGCCGCACCACTTACAGCAAGATGCGTACATGGTGGGAACGCCAAAATCATGTCCCATTTCCCATCAATTTTATGTGCTTTACCATCGCAAGTATTAAACTCACAATTTCCATTAAGCAATGGCAGACAATCACCCATGATGTGCCATTCGCAATGTCCACCAGATGGTTCCAATATGTCGCAAGAATATGCTTCATGTCCACGCTCACGGAATGCAATGCAGACACGCTGCGATTCTTCACAAGCAATTAAAACTTTCATCTTACCACCTCTTTCGTATTTTCAAGCGCATCAATCGCCGCCTGTCTGCTGATTAAATCATCCATCCTGTTCATTTCTCGTCAATTATGATCGTTCCGGTCGAACCGTATATGATGTGCCTCTTCCAGTCGCAATCAAACTTAACCATTGTGATACCCTCTGTTGCACTCTCGGCCACGTCGAACTTGCCTTTATACTCTGCGATTAACTCACCTTGCATATCGTATACTTTCACCGTCCGATTAAGGCCGCCGCTTGTGTTTGACTCTAAAGACTTCTGCCCTCTTTTCCCCGTTTCTGTAAAATACATAAACCATATGAGCAAGCCACTAAAAGCAACACATATAATCCACGTAGCAACAATCCTGACTGCAAGGTTATATGTATCTCCCATGTTGTTGTGATACCTTTTCTGCCCGACTGAGTAAACTGTCAGCGCGATTGCGGCACAAACTGCACACACAATTAAAATCCAAAAGAATATAATCATTTCTGTCCTCATTTGCTTTTCTCTTTAATTCAAAAAATCAAAAATGTTTCCTTGAGCCTCCGCTGCGTCCAGCCGTTTCTTTGCCATCGCATAGTAGTCCTCGTCAATCTCAAATCCGACGTACTTGAACCCCATCTCCCGACAGGCAATCAGTGATGATGCAGAACCGACATGAGTGTCGAGAATTTTGTCACCCTCTTTTGCATAATGCTCGAGCAACCAGCGGTAGAGTGCGACAGGTTTCTGAGTCGGGTGTATCCTGTATTCTTTGTTTTTCATGTCCTCCTGAAGCATCCCATTCCATTTCCATTCGAAAATGCGACAGGGTTCTTTGATATTCGTCCATGCGATTTCACAATCAGCGAAATTCAGACCGCGCCTCTTTTTATCCCAAACAATCAAACACTCAGTAGCACCGAGATTATTGAGGAAATAGTTCCCGCCCCATATGATTGTTTTCTTTGCCACT
>JAXJPN010000024.1:0-6351 GCA_036311625.1 Faecalimonas sp. | reverse complement strand
GAAGCAAGCTGAGAATGTAGGTGTAGGCTCTGTAATTCCACGCTCTGGACCTGCAAGCTTTGCTGTAAATCCTGACAAGAAGTAGTATTTTGTCTGCTCTGGTGTCAAGATTGAAACCGGAGGAAGAACTCCAAATGCATCTGCTGAAAGGAAGATAACATCCTTCGCTGCAGGTGCTGCTGAAACTGGACGTACAATGTTGTCAATGTGATCAATCGGGTAAGAAACACGTGTGTTCTCTGTTACGCTTCCATCATTGAAATCAATCTTTCCGTCTTTGTCCAATGTAACATTCTCTAACAAAGCATTTCTCTTGATTGCATTGTAGATATCCGGCTCAGACTCTTTGTCAAGGTTGATAACCTTTGCGTAGCATCCACCCTCAAAGTTGAATACACCTTCATCATCCCAACCGTGCTCATCATCACCGATAAGGAGACGTTTCGGGTCTGTAGATAATGTTGTCTTACCTGTTCCTGAAAGACCAAAGAAAATTGCTGTATTCTCGCCGTTCATATCTGTGTTTGCTGAACAGTGCATTGAAGCGATACCCTTAAGTGGAAGGAAGTAGTTCATCATTGAGAACAAACCTTTCTTCATCTCTCCACCGTACCATGTATTCAGGATAACCTGCTCTTTGCTTGTGATGTTAAATGCAACTGCTGTCTCAGAGTTCAAACCTAACTCCTTGTAGTTGTCTACTTTTGCCTTTGAAGCATTGTAAACGATGAAGTCCGGCTCAAAGTTCGCCAACTCTTCCTCTGTCGGCTGGATAAACATATTCTTTACGAAATGTGCCTGCCAAGCTACTTCTACGATGAAGCGAATAGCCATTCTTGTGTCGTGGTTTGCTCCACAAAATGCATCTACAACAAACAATCTCTTATTTGAAAGTTCAGCCTGCGCTTTTGCTTTTAAATCAGCCCATACCTCTTCTGAGATTGGATGGTTGTCGTTCTTGTACTCATCAGATGTCCACCATACAGTGTCCTTTGAGTTCTCATCCATAACGATATATTTATCTTTTGGAGAACGTCCTGTGTAGATACCTGTCATAACATTGACAGCTCCGAGTTCACTCTCCTGACCTACTTCAAAGCCTTCCAAACCAGCTTTTGTCTCTTCTTCGAATAACACTTCGTAAGAAGGATTGTAAACAACTTCAGTAGTTCCAGTAATACCATAGTTTTCTAAGTTGATTTTTGACATTTTGATTACCTCTTTCTTTCTATTTTTGTAGAACGCCAAATTTCGACTTCTACCATATGCCATTATACTCGATACATATGCACTTCGTCAATATTTTCACAAAAAATTTTTCTTAATTTTTCAAACTCCTAGAATAGCCTTTACGGTCTCCGTCATCTGCTCCGCATCACACTCCAAATTATGAAGGACTTTTGCGTCTCGAAGCTCTTCAACTGCATTTGGAATCTGCACATTTGAGATAACTTCCAGCGAATCAATCAAATCAAAGTCCGGCACCTCTGCGTACTTATCATCAATTGCGGTCATCACGCTCTTTGCAAACTTGTACGGACTCGCTGTCGATGCAATCACTGTCTTTTTCTCATCCTTGCTCTCTTTGCGGTAACTGTCATAGACCTTTGCCGCAACAGCCGTATGCGTATCCATCACATAGCCAGTATCTTTGTACACTGCTGCAATCATCTTCTGCACTTCTGCTTCCGTCGCATATCCTGCTGCAAAATCCGCAAGCTTTGCACGCATCTCTTCGGTCAGCCCATAGACACCCTTGCTCTTCAAATCTTGCATCAATGCTTCTGTCTTTTCTGCATCTTCTCCTGCAATCAGATAAATCAAGCGCTCCAAGTTGCTGGAAATCAGAATATCCATAGACGGTGAGTTGGTCAAGATAAACTCACGATTCCGGTCGTAAATGCCTGTGTTAAAGAAATCGAATAATACTTTATTCTCATTGGAAGCACAAATCAGCTTTGCAATAGGAATTCCCATCTGCTTTGCAAAATATGCTGCCAAAATGTTTCCAAAATTTCCCGTCGGTACAACGACATTGATTTCTTCACCCTCTGTAATCTCCTCATTCTGCAACAGCTTTGCATAGGCATATACATAATAGACAACCTGTGGAACCAAGCGTCCAATATTGATAGAGTTTGCTGAAGAGAACTGAAAACCTGCTGCATCGAGTTCTTTTGCAAGCTCTTTATTCTCAAACATTGCTTTTACGCCGCTCTGTGCCGCATCAAAATTGCTGTGAATCGCAACAACAGAAGTATTGTCTCCCTTCTGTGTCACCATCTGTAGCTCCTGTACCTTGCTGACACCATTCTTCGGGTAGAACACAATAATTCTCGTTCCTTCCACATCCGCAAAGCCTGCCAAAGCCGCCTTTCCGGTATCTCCCGAAGTCGCTGTCAAAATCACAATCTTATTCTTCACCTGATTCTTCTTTGCCGCTGTTGTCAACAGGTGTGGCAGAATCGAAAGCGCCATATCCTTAAATGCGATTGTTGCCCCATGAAACAACTCCAGATAATAGGTGTCGCCAACTTTTGCAAGCGGTGCAATCTCCTCCGTATCAAACTTCTCGTCGTAGGCTCTCACAATACAATTCTTCAACTCTTCCTCTGTGAAATCCGTAAGAAACTGCTTCATCACTGCATAGGCGGTCTCTTGATAACTCATCTCCTTCAATTCATCAAGTGACACATCTAACTTCGGCAAAGATACCGGCATAAACAAGCCGCCATCGTCAGCCAAGCCTTTTAAAATTGCCTCTGATGCAGTTACTGTGTATTCACCATTTCGGGTACTCTTATACAATAGGTTCATCTTCTTTTGCTCCTTATGTTTCATTCATCCCTTTTATTATAGAAAATTCTTCAAAATAGTCAAGGCAAAAAGCGCTTCTTCTTACGAAATTCTTTCCCCATCACAATTATCACAACCGCAAGAAAGCTAACGCCTGCTACAATACCCCAGACCTGCAAACCGGCATCTCCGGTATGCGGTGTTCCCTTATCAACAAGCTTCGGAACTACCACAAGCTCGTACTGCATCTCCCTTGTCATCTCTTGCCATGTGGGCAAGAACAGCAAGTTTGGAAGCATTCCCTGTCTTGCTTGCTCTGTTCCCCACAGCAAATAGACACCTTCCTCTAAATCCGGCAATCGGCACCTTCCATTTTCAACCATTTTTACTGCCTTCCCCTCATTTACACATAAAAATAATTTTTCTGCCGCTTCGGAAAGCTCTGCCGCCGTATCTAAGCAATTGATATCCACATCACTCTGCGCATAGCTCTCATCAAGCACAAACTGCCCGTTCTTCACACTGCCAACCTTTGCACAAAAGATTCCTCCCTTATAACTCTCGGGTACTTTTATTTCTATGCTCCCCTTTGCCGCGTGTACCTCCATCGGCAGCACGCATAGCAAACTTACGAGAAGAATACCCATCCACTTTCTCATGCCTTTTCTCCTTTCTATGATGCCTTTGTCTCTTTCTTCTCAGGAACGCCGGCAGTTTGCCTGCCAAAAGGAAGATACCTGCAACAAAAATGGGGATTGCATCCCATTTTGACACACGAGACTTTTGCATCTCCTGTGTTTGAGCCCCTGCACTTTGCCTTTGCACACGTTCGCCCGTCACAATCAAGCGATGCGTATTCAGTCCATAGGGTGTGCATGTAACCAGAGAAACTAAGTCTCTTCCCTCCTGTATTTTAACCGCCTGCACCTCTTCCGGCTTGACCGTCTGAATTCGACACACCTCGTAGTTTAGCACTTCGCCACAGACGGCAATTGAAAATACATCTCCTTTTTCCAATTCATCCAGCCGCGTAAATAATTGCGCATTCGGCACGCCTCGATGACTGGTAAGCACGCTATGTGTATTCTCGCCGCCCACTGGCAGACTACTCTCCAACAAGTGTCCCACACAGCTTGCCAGAACCGCTTCACTTGTCCCATGTCGGATTGGCAATTTGAGATGAATCTTCGGTATCGTAAGACTCCCCATAATTCCCGTAAGCTCACCTGCTCCCTCTGCAAGATTTAACTGCTTGCTGTACTCTTCTTTTTGCAGCCACCCTTCCGAAAACAAACGCGCATTATAGGCTTCTGCCGCCTGCAAGCATGCCAGCCTCTCCTTTTCATTAAGCTTTTCTACTTTCTGCTCGTAAGTTGCAATCACATCTACCTGCCCCTTTCCTCCAAAAATGCGGATTCCCACAGGCAGGAGCAGCAGACACAATCCCAATAACAAAAGCAATCGCCTCATCTCTTTTTACGCCCCCGCAAAATGCCGCATCCCAGAAGCGTTCCTCCGCCAACACCAACTACAAGTAACGCCAAAGTGCCCGAAACCGGCAACTTCTTTCCAACTTCATTGACAACCGAAAACGCCGCACTTCCTTCTTCTTGCACGACTTCCAATGCCAACTCCTTTTTAATCTCTTCTCCGTCTTGCATTGTCTTCATATGTGCACTGGCGCTGAACTGTAAAATGTCCTCTGTTGCGCCTTCCCCTTTTACATATTGATTTCGATTCTCTGGAAACTGCGCCGTAAGTGTGATGCAAATCGGATTTTGCAGTGGTCGATAGCCGGCAGGTGCCTCTACCTCTTTCAGATAGTAAGTGTCTGCATCCAGTCCATAAATCCCAAAGCTTCCACTTTCCTTAGAAACAATATCGATACTTTCATCAGGTTCTTCTCCCTCTCCCATATGCAATACATGATATCGGTCTTCCACTTGTTGGAGATAGACTTCTTTCTTGCAAGCCTCATCTTCATAAAGCCGGAACCTCGCACCTTCCAACATTTTTCCATAACTGTTAATCTTCCTTCCCTGTAACTGGTATGTAAAGCATACAACGGTATCCCAGACGGTATAGCCTGTCTCCTGTTCTCCGCCTGCATTTGGATTGTTGGAAAATTCCAAACGCACATCATTTTCAAAGCCGGGTCTTCCGGTGTCCAAAGCAGCTTCGTCTGACAATTTTGCCTTGTAGTATACGGTCACCTGCTGCCCGTAGCTTCGCTCATTCTTTTCATTCTGAGCCGAAAATTCACGGTCTAAAATCTTCTTGATATCCTCTACTTCAATCACAAAGCCGGTGTCTGACTCGTCTTTCTCAATTCGGTATTCCTCCGGCAGCAATCGGTACACTTTTTCTTTGTCATCCGACTCGCCTTCCACCTCAATCACCAAGCTTCCATCTATAAAAGACAAGGCGTCATCAAGCTCTATATGCCACGCGTAGTAATAGCGGTGATAACCATTGATGTTGGGAATGCCGGATTGATAGCGCAAAGGAACCTCCTGCCCAATTTCATAGTCTGCAATATCATTCCAAAGGCCATCGCTGTCCTCTTGTATCTTTGCCTCTAAGACCGGGTAATCTGCTTTGAGATACATCTCACTATGTGGATTCGCCGTAGTCAATATCGGCATGGACACCGCGCTGTGTTTCCCTTCCGTGTCCGAAACATCCATGAGCAGATAATATCCATACGGAAGGCCTGTTATCTCAACAGAATGATCTGACCTCGCATTTTTTACACATATCCGCTCACCTTCCAGACAGTGCATCTTTAATTCTGCCATCAACGCCTCCACAAAATAGCGATATCTGCTATATGCGCCCTCCTGCTCTTGTTCGATTGTCGCGCCTTCGACTACATAGGAATTCAAGCTTTGTATATAATCAATGATTTCATATTCCGTAAGAGAGGCGGGATTTTTTTGTATCTGTTTTCCGACCACCGTCTGTAGTACGGTCTGATACTGCGGATTGAGACTGTAATCAACAGACTCCAAAGCCTGCGCATTTTCCGCCTCAAACAAACAATGTATTTCAAACTCTTTTCCCTCCAGACGCTTCCCCGCCTGCGCACGTATGGTCACCGAAGCCTCCCCACTGCCACATATCGCACGTCCTTCTACGGTCTCAACCGCCGTCTGCGCCTTTGCCTCCGGCATCTTGCCAAACACACTAACCATCACCAACAGCAAACATATGCCTGCCCTTAAACACCTATTTTTCATTCTTTTTTCCTCCTATTTTCCTTTTTCGAATACCAAGCAGACAAAACACTGTGCCAGTCACAGTCACAGCAAGAGCTGCGCTCCTGCCCGTCTCCGGCAGCTTTTTGCCTAGCTTGTTCTCCACTTCAATCACAAATTTGCCAGCCTCACCGATGCTTGTCCGTATCACGCCATAACTTGCATCCGCCTGTGAAAGCACCGTAATCTCTCCACCTGCAGACACCTCAAAAACAAGAACATTTTGATTGTGCAAATAGCCCTCTGCGGCATCTACTTCCCATATGCGGTGTTGTCCGGTCTGCAAGCCCTTCCAGCT
>JAXJPN010000023.1:0-19252 GCA_036311625.1 Faecalimonas sp. | reverse complement strand
GTCCTCTTATGTAGGCGGTTTAAGCGGTGCATTTATTCCGGTCAGCGAAGATCAGGGAATGATTGATGCGGTGAATGCCGGTTCGCTGACATTGGAGAAGCTAGAAGCGATGACCTGCGTGTGTTCAGTTGGCTTGGATATGATTGCAATTCCGGGAAAGACGAAGGCAAGTACCATTTCAGGAATTATTGCCGATGAGATGGCAATTGGTATGGTCAATCAGAAGACGACAGCGGTTCGTCTGATTCCGGTTATCGGAAAAGATGTCGGAGAGATTGCGGAGTTTGGCGGCTTGCTTGGATATGCGCCGATTATGCCGGTCAATGAATTTGATTGTTCTACATTTATCAATCGGCAGGGAAGAATTCCGGCACCGATACATAGCTTTAAGAATTAAAAAAGAAAGTAGTCGAAAGTTTGTTTTCGGCTACTTTTTGCTTGTATTAAACTCTTACAACTTGCTTCTCGAATTCGTGGACAAAAGGTGTCTTGAACTTATCGGCAATGACAGTTCCATATAGATTGCCGGCAAAGATATCCATATCCAACATCGCTTTCGCGTTTGTTGATAGCTTATCGGCAAAAGTCAGCTTTGTGAGAAGTGGTATCGCGGCATTCTTCTTGATGTCGGATAATACATTGGCAGCTTCTGTCTGGAAGCCCAATGTGCGAGCATATTCCGGTGAAGTGAATGTGTCTTTTGGAATGCCAAGCAAAATATGCAGGAGTGCACGGCTTATACGGGAATACGTGACTTCTTTGGTCTTTAACAACTCACAGAACTGCTCAAAGTCTTCATATTGGTTCAGTTTATTCAGAATTCGATTTGCAAGTTCTTCCGACACATCCGCATAGTTCGTAAGTGTCTCTTTTGATTCACCCAGCAATTTGTATTTCAAAAGCAGAGAAAAATCATTTGCAAAGATTGGGAAATTCTTTTGGTAGGATGCTGCCAAAAGTGCAAGTGCGCTATCGGGCATCTGTCCCCGCAAGACATCTTTGTCAAAACAAGTTGTCTGCAACGCAGTTCGTATCGCGGAAGCAGAGCTGTAAGCTTCTTGTAATTTCTTATCGTGATAGTGCGACGAAATCCGTTCAATGGTATAAGGAGTCATTGAACTGGAAAGACGATACAAGGCCTTCAAGTATTCAATGCCCAAAATGTTATTCGGTTCCGATAAAATGGCATCCATTGCGTCAGATTGTAGGTACTTCGCAATGGCTTTCTGGCGTGCAGTCGGAAAGGAATTGCCTTGACGCAAATATTCGCTTAGAGCGACTTTGTATTCTACAGGCTCTTCGCAAAAGATTTTTGCTAAATTCTGCAATGTATGAATATCGCCACATTCGCTTCCAAAGCAGATGGCATCTACGCAGCCAAGCTTGTCCAGCAAGGAAACGGCACCATAGGAAAAGCTTTCCGCACTTCCGGTGGCAAAGCATACCGGGAGTTCCAGTACGAGGGAAGCACCTGCTTTTAAAGCCATCTGTGCACGCAGATGCTTGGGGGCAATTGCCGGCATGCCGCGTTGCACAAAATCGCCGCTCATCACAACGATAACAGCGTCTGCATTCGTCAGTGCAAGCGTCTTTTCAATATGATATTGATGTCCGTTGTGGAACGGGTTGTATTCGGCAATTAGGCCTGCAATTCTCATAACATTTCTCCAAGTTCGTGTATTTCTTTTCTTAGTATACAACATTCTGTCAGTTTACGCACGCTTTTGTTTGACAAAGCTAAGCGAAAAGGGGTAAACTATGACATATATGGCGTTTTGTAGCAGACTCGCGGAAAGGGGGATGTAGTATGAATCAAGATTTTATTTTGGAGATGCTTGAAGAGCGAAGATATAAAGATTTAAAGAATGAATTAGAGAATATGCATCCCGTTGATATCGCAGAGCTGATGGAGGAGTTGGAAGAGAAGCAGATTATTTTGATTTTCCGACTGCTTGAAAAGGATGAGGCGGCAGAGACCTTCACAGAGATGAATGGTGATATGCGAGAGAATCTTTTGAACGCCTTGACAGATTCCGAGATTGCGGAATTTATGGAAGAGATGTATCTGGATGATACAGTTGATATTGTCGAGGAATTGCCGGCAAATGTCGTTGACAGATTATTGCTTTCGACAGATGATGAGACGCGGGCTCAGATCAATGAACTTTTGAAATATCCTGAGGATAGTGCCGGAAGTATTATGAACGTGGAATATATCGCGTTCCGGAAAGAGATGACGGTAGAAGAGGCAATATTAAAGATTCGCCAGATTGGTATCAATCGTGAGACGATTTATACCTGCTATGTGACGGAGAAGCGAAAGTTGATTGGTGTCGTCACAGTAAAAGACCTATTGACCTCCGGTGATAATCGTTTGATTGAAGAGATTATGGAGACCAATATCATTTTCGTCAATACGCATGATGACCAGGAAGAGGCTGCAAATTTGATTAACAAATATGGTATGATTGCAATTCCGGTCGTAGATAATGATATGCGTATGGTCGGAATTGTAACCGTTGATGACGCGATGGAGGTCATCGAAGAAGAGACTACCGAAGATATGAGTATGATGGCGGGTATCGTTGCACCGAGCGAGGACTCTTATTTTGAGACGAGTGTATGGCAGCATGCAAAGAGCCGCTTTCCTTGGCTGTTAATTTTGATGTTGTCAGCGACCTTGAGTGGCTTGGTGCTCGGATATTTTGAAGATGCGATTCTTGCTCTGCCGATTTTGAATACGTTTGTTACTATGCTTACCGGTACGGGTGGTAACTGTGGTTCGCAGAGTTCGACTTTGATTATTCGCGGTTTGGCGGTCGATGAGATTGAATTCAAAGATATTTTCAAAGTATTGTTTAAAGAAATCCGTGTGGCTTTATTGGTAGGATTGATGCTTGCCGTTGTCAATGGCATTCGCATTGTAATTATGTACCAGAGTGTAGCATTGGCATTGGTGCTGGGTATTACTTTGGTTTGCACGGTTGTCTTGTCGAAGACGATAGGTTGTGTTTTGCCTTTGCTTGCAAAGAAATGCAAATTAGACCCTGCACTTATGGCAGCACCGCTTATCACTACTTTGGTGGATGCAGGAACAATCTTGTTGTATTTTGTGATTGCAACACATATGCTTGGCTTATAAAGCAAAGAAAATATGGATTGTACGAAAAAAGAGACAAGAAATCCCCTTGTTTCCTGAAAATGATTGGGATATAATGAAAGTTAGTGAATAAAGGAAAGGAGTCCTTGAGGTATGGGATTTATTGATGTAATTAAAGAAAAAGCAAAACAGAATTTGAAGACGATTGTGCTTCCAGAGACAGAGGATGTGAGAACATACGAAGCAGCGGAGGCAGTTTTAAAAGAAGGAACGGCAAAGCTTGTCCTTGTGGGAAGCAAAGAAGAGATTGCAAAGAATGGTGCAGGATTTGATATTTCCGGCGCAACAATTGTGGATCCGGCTACCTGTGAGAAGACGGAAGCGTACATTGCGAAATTGGTTGAGCTTCGTTCAAAGAAGGGGATGACGCAGGAGCAGGCAAGAGAATTGCTTCTGACAAATTATTTATATTACGGTGTTATGATGGTGAAGATGGGGGATGCAGACGGTATGGTTTCCGGTGCCTGCCACTCGACAGCAGATACACTCAGACCTTGCTTACAGATTTTGAAGACAAAGCCGGGTACGAAATTAGTCTCAGCATTCTTTGTTATGGTTGTCCCAGATTGCGATATGGGTGAGAACGGAACCTTTATCTTTGGTGATTCCGGTTTGGAGCAGAATCCCGATGCAGAGAAGTTAGCAAATATCGCTGTTTCTTCGGCAGAGTCTTTCCGAACATTGGTAGGAGCAGAGCCAAAGGTTGCGATGCTTTCTCATTCAAGCAAGGGAAGCGCAAAGCATGCGGATGTTGACAAGGTAGTTGAGGCAACCGCAATTGCAAAGGAATTGGCGCCGGATTTGATGTTAGACGGAGAATTGCAGTTAGATGCAGCGATTGTTCCTGAGATTGGACAGTCAAAGGCACCTGGCAGCAAGGTGGCAGGGTATGCGAATGTACTGATTTTCCCAGACTTGGATGCAGGGAATATCGGGTACAAATTGGTGCAGAGACTTGCGAAGGCAGAGGCATACGGACCTCTTACACAGGGGATTGCAAAGCCTGTGAACGATTTGTCGCGCGGATGTAGTGCAGCAGATATCGAAGGCGTGGTAGCAATTACCGCAGTACAGGCACAGGCAGAAGAGAATCAATAAATTTTTATAAATGGAGGGAATCATTATGAATGTATTAGTAATTAACTGCGGAAGTTCTTCGTTGAAGTTCCAACTGATCAATTCTGACTCAGAGGCAGTTCTTGCAAAGGGTCTCTGCGAGAGAATCGGAATTGACGGAAGACTGACCTATCAGCCGGCAGGCGGCGAGAAGAAGACAGAGGACAAGCCGATGCCGACACATACGGAGGCAATTCAATTTGTCATCGATGCTTTGACAGACGCGGAAAGAGGTGTTGTGAAGAGCCTCGCAGAGATTGATGCAGTAGGGCACAGATTGGTTCACGGCGGAGAGAAATTTGCTTGTTCTGTCGTAATTACAGAGGAAGTGCTCGACACAATGGAAGAATGCAACGATTTGGCACCGCTTCACAATCCGGCGAACTTGATTGGTGTGCGTGCGTGTCAGGAGATTATGCCGAATGTACCGATGGTTGGTGTGTTTGATACAGCCTTCCACCAGACGATGCCGGAGAAGGCTTATATGTATGGACTTCCATATGAATACTATGAGAAATACAAAGTAAGACGCTATGGATTTCACGGAACCAGCCACAGCTTTGTGTCAAAGAGAACGGCGGAGATTCTGAACAGACCATATGACGCGACAAAGACCATTGTATGTCATTTGGGTAATGGAGCAAGTATCAGTGCCGTGCTGAATGGCAAGTCCGTAGATACTTCTATGGGATTGACTCCACTTGAGGGACTTGTGATGGGAACACGTTCGGGAGATATTGACCCGGCGATTTTAGAATTTATCGCTAAGAAAGAAGACTTAGATATTGCAGGCTTGATGAATATGTTAAATAAGCAGTCGGGTGTTCACGGATTATCCGGTATTTCCAGTGACTTCCGTGATTTGGCAGCAGGTGCAGCAGAAGGTAATAAGCGTGCGCAGATTGCGCTCGATGTATTCTGTTATCGCGTGGCAAAATATGTGGGAAGTTATGTTGCAGCGATGAATGGTGTGGATGCAATCGCTTTCACAGCAGGTATTGGTGAGAATGATGGTTATGTAAGAGAACAGGTATGCTCATATCTCGGATTTTTGGGTATCACCATTGACAAGGAAGCCAATAAAGCTCGCGGTGACGAGGTCGAGATTTCGACTGCAGATTCTAAGGTAAAAGTCTTGGTTGTGCCGACGAATGAAGAATTGGCAATTGCCCGCGAGACAGTTGCATTGGTTTAGAATAAAATTAAAATTCGTGGTTGACAAACGAGTATTTCGTGCTATAATAGTTTAGGTGTGAATAGGAGAAGCAGAATGTTGATTGACCTATCAGACGTATTGTCCGAACATCACAAGACGCTTGATTGTCACATTCCCGTAGAACTTACGGTATTTCAGAATACATGGGGAAGCTTTCCGATTATCGAGAAGGAAGAGATGCACCTTGTCGTAGAACATGTCAAGGAGCGGGAGATTTCGATTCAGGGATGCACCAACTTGGTTCTGGAGATTCCGTGCGACAGATGTTTGGAACCGGTACATGTGCCCTTTGCCTTACAGTTTACGAAGAATGTAGATTTACAAGAGTCAGAAGATGTACAGCGTGACGAACTGGATGAAAAAAATTATATCGAAGGATATCATCTGGATGTGGACCAGTTACTCTGTAATGAGATTTTAGTGGGATGGCCGATGAAGATCTTGTGCAGTGAAGACTGCAAAGGGATTTGCAATGTATGTGGTCAGAATCAAAATACAGGATCTTGCAACTGCGAAGATACGAGTCTTGACCCAAGAATGTCAGTCATCCGCGATGTGTTCAAGAATTTTAAGGAGGTGTAACCTATGTCAATTTGTCCAAAGAATAAATCTTCAAAAGCAAGAAGAGATAAGAGACGTGCAAACTGGAAGATGAGCGCTCCGAATTTAGTAAAGTGTAGCAAATGTGGAGAGCTGATGATGCCACATAGAGTTTGCAAGGCTTGCGGTTCTTACAACAAAAAAGAAATCGTAGCAGTAGACTAATCAGAAAAGTGTATGAAAATCAAGGGTTTTTTGTAAACCCTTGATTTTTTTGTTGCTTTTTATACTAATGTTTAGTAAAATTACGTTAGCAGTGCAGGAGGTAGAAGCATGTCAGAGATTACGAGAGTGGCACTCGATGTCATGGGAGGAGACAACGCCCCTACAGAATTGGTGAAGGGTGCGATTGATGCAGTTCAAAAGAGAAAGGATATCAAGGTTTTTCTGGTTGGACAGGAAGCGTTGATTCTGAAGGAACTTGAGCAGTATACCTATGATGCGTCTCAGATTGAGATCGTGCATGCGACAGAAGTGATTGAGACGGCAGAACCACCGGTTATGGCGATTCGCAGGAAGAAGGATTCCTCGATGGTCGTAGCCATGAATTTGGTGAAGAAGGGTGAAGCAGACGCATTTGTTTCGGCGGGGAATTCCGGTGCGGTACTGGTTGGCGGACAGCTGATTGTAGGACGCATTAAAGGGATTGAGAGACCGCCGCTCGCGCCACTGTTGCCGACAGCGGAGGGAGTGTCCCTCTTGATTGATTGTGGAGCGAATGTAGATGCAAGACCATCCCATCTTGTACAGTTTGCGAAGCTTGGTTCTATTTATATGGAGAATATTCTAGGAATCAAGAATCCTCGCGTGGCGATTGTGAATATCGGTGCAGAGGAGGAAAAGGGGAATGCACTTGTCAAAGAGACGTTCCCGCTTCTGAAAGCTTGTACAGACATCAATTTTATAGGTAGCATTGAAGCGAGGGAGATTCCGAATGGAATGGCGGATGTCATTGTGTGTGAAGCCTTTGTGGGGAATGTTATCTTGAAGTTGTATGAGGGTGTGGCAGCAACCTTGATTCGCAAAGTGAAGCAGGGGATGATGTTGACACTCAGAAGTAAGATTGGCGCACTCCTTGTGAAGCCGGCACTCAAGGGAACTTTGAAGAATTTTGATACGAGCGAACATGGCGGAGCACCCCTTCTGGGTCTGAATGGTCTGGTTGTCAAGACGCACGGAAGTTCGAAAGCTACAGAAGTTTCCAATTCAATTATTCAATGTGTTACATTCAAAGAACAAAAAATCAATGAAAAGATTCAAGAATGTATCAAAGAAGATTAGTCCAGAGATATGAAGGAGAGAAGTTATGGAATTTGAAAAGTTACAAGAAATTATTATGGATGTGTTGAACGTAAGCGCAGAGGAAGTTACGATGGATACGACATTCGTAGATGATTTAGGGGCAGATTCATTGGATATTTTCCAAATCATCATGGGAATCGAAGAGACATTTGATATTGAGATTGAGAACGAGGATGCAGAGAAGATCGTGACGGTCGGGAATGCAGTTGAGCAGATTAAAAATGCTATGAACTAGGCGATAGATGAAAAAGCCCAAGTAACGGGCTTTTTCATTTTATCAAGCTTTTTTAAGATGCCAAATGATGGAGAGAGAATGATGGAAAAGCAGTTAGCACAATTACAAGAAAAGATTGGCTATCAATTTCAGAAAGAAGAGCTGTTGCAGTCAGCATTGATGCATAGCTCCTATACGAACGAGAAGCATTTGCCGAAGTTTCAGTGCAATGAGCGTTTGGAATTTTTGGGGGATGCGGTTCTGGAGATTGTTACCAGTGAATTTTTGTTTTTTGAGCATCCGAAGACCCCTGAGGGAGAACTGACCCGACTTCGTGCCAGTATGGTGTGTGAACCGTCGCTGGCTTTTTGTGCGCGAGAGATTGCGCTTGGGAAGTATTTGCTGATGGGAAAGGGAGAGGAAAGAACCAGTGGACGTGAGCGAGACTCCGTAATTTCCGATGCCCTTGAAGCACTGATTGGTGCGATTTATCTTGATGGTGGGTTTGCTAGTGCAAAAGAGTTTATTCTGAAGTTTGTTTTGAATGATTTGGAGCATAAGAAGCTCTTTTATGATAGCAAGACTATTTTACAGGAATTGGTACAGGCAAAGTTCACAGAGGAAATCTCTTATGAACTGCTCGGAGAGAGTGGCCCGGCTCATAACAAGACCTTTATGGCTGCCGTGCGTATAGGCGCGGAAGTGTACGGGGAAGGAAGCGGAAGAACGAAGAAGGCTGCGGAGCAGGAGGCTGCTTATCGCGCGATTTTGAAACTACACGAGAAAAAGATAAAGTAGGTGTAAGATGTATTTAAAAAGTATTGAAGTGCATGGGTTTAAGTCCTTTGCCAATAAGATTGTATTTGATTTTCATAACGGAATAACCGGCATTGTAGGCCCGAATGGGAGCGGTAAGAGTAATGTCGCGGATGCGGTTCGCTGGGTTCTCGGTGAGCAGCGCGTAAAGCAGCTGCGAGGCGGCAATATGCAGGATGTTATTTTCTCCGGTACGGAGCTTCGTAAGCCTTTGAGCTATGCGTCTGTTGCGATTACATTGGACAATTCCGACCGTCATCTTGCCATTGATTACAATGAGGTGACGATTGCAAGAAAGCTGTATCGTTCCGGAGAGAGTGAGTATCTGATGAATGGAACGGTCTGTCGTTTGAAGGATGTGAATGAGCTCTTTTACGATACCGGTATCGGTAAAGAAGGCTATTCGATTATCGGACAGGGACAGATTGATAAGATTTTGAGCGGAAAGCCGGAGGACCGCCGTGAATTATTTGATGAGGCTGCGGGTATTGTAAAGTTTAAGCGCCGTAAGAATATGTCGCTCAAAAAGCTCGAGGAAGAGCGCCAGAATTTAGTTCGCGTGAATGATATTTTATCAGAGCTCGAGAAACGTGTAGGGCCTCTTTCCAGACAAGCGGAGACGGCGAAGACCTATCTGCGTATGAAATCTGAGTTAAAGACTTATGATATCAATATGTTTCTCTTGGAGACTGCACGTCTGAAGGAAGAGCTTGCAGCAGTAGAGGAGAAGCTTGCGATTGCAAAGGGCGAGCTGGATGAGACTTCGGCGAAGTATGAGAATACGAAGACGGAATACGAGTCCATCGAGGTGCAGGCGGGTGAGATAGACCTTGCACTTGAGCAGGCAAAGCGCCAGCTTAATGAGACAAAGCTGTTGAAGCAACAGCTGGAAGGACAGATTGAGGTCTTAAAAGAGCAGATCAATACAGCTCGTATGAATGACGAGCATTTGGAGCAACGCTCAAAGGCAATCTATGCGGAGCTTTCTGAGCGTGAGGAACGTATGCAGGAGCTTGCAAAGGAAAAAGTGGCATTTTTGCAGCAACTTTCCAGTCAAAAGGAGAGAGACGCGCAGGCAGAAGCTGCCTTGTTGCAGATTCAGACAAGGATTGCAGAGCTTGCAGGAACGATTGAGAACAACAAGCAGGATTTGATTGAGCTGCTCAACAACCGTTCGTCAACAAAGGCAAATATTCAGAAGTTTGATACCTTGTTGGAACAGATTCAGGTGCGTCGTTCAGCCTTGCATCAGAGATTGATTGTGGCGCAAAGTGAAGTGTCAAGATTAGAGGGTGAGAGGTCAAAATTTGAGGAAGAATTGAAAGCCGCATCTGACACAATTCTTGGCTACACGAATCAGATTCAAAGCTATGAAGACAGTATTGAAAACCTACAGAATGCGATTACACAGAAGTCGGAGAAATTAAGAGAGCGACAGATGACATACCATAGAGAAGCTTCGCGCTTGGAGTCTCTGAAGAATATGACAGAGCGCTATGAGGGGTATGGTAACAGTATTCGTCGTGTGATGGAGAAGAAGGAGCAGAATGCAGGCATACTTGGTGTGGTTGCAGACCTTGTGAAGGCACCAAAAGAGTATGAGGTTGCGATTGAGACTGCACTTGGCGGAAGCATTCAGAATATTGTGACAAGTGATGAAGAAGTTGCAAAGCAGATGATTGCATATCTCAAGCAGAACAAGTTTGGGCGGGCAACCTTCTTGCCGCTCACTACCATAAAAGGGGATGGTGGCAAGGTCCAGAAGGATGCGCTGGAGGAAAAGGGCGTCATCGGTCTGGCAAGCAGTCTTGTGAAGGTAGATGAAAAGTATCGTGGCTTGGCTGAGAATCTTTTGGGACGCACCCTTGTTGTAAAGAACATTGATAATGGAATTGCATTGGCCAGAAAATACAAGCAATCCCTTCGCATTGTCACTTTAGAAGGGGAACTGATGAATCCGGGTGGAGCAATGACCGGAGGTGCATTTAAGAATGCAAGTAACCTCCTGAGCAGACGCCGTGAGATTGAAGATTTGGAGAAACGGGTTGCACAGTTGAATGCCGATTTGAAGGCGTTGGAGACAGAGATTGAGAAGAATAAGTCTGCGCGTACAGACTACTATACAAAGGTGGAAGCTGTGAAGGCGCAGCTTCAGGATGCTTTTGTCGTACAGAATACAGCAAAGATGAATTTGAATCAGGTGGAGGCACAGATTGCGGCTTCCAGTGAAGAGACAAAGCAGATTCATACAGAGAATGATGATTTAGAGCAACAGATTCAAGAAATCAAGGAGAATCACGAATCCATCTATGTAGAGCTTGAATTCTCAGAAAAGAGAGAGCAGGAGCTGAGTAATTCTTCGGATGCACAGCAAAAAGCGTTGGAAGAGGCAAGAGAAGAAGAAAGCAAGCAGCTGCAAGAGACAGAAAAGATGCATTTGTCTTCAGCGGCTTTGGAGCAGAATTACCAGTTTATGCAGGAGAATGAGGCGCGTATACAGGAAGAGATTCAGAAGTTCCAAGAAGAGCTTGCACAATTGGATGTGAACAAGGGCGGAGCGATAGAAGAGATTCGTCAGAAAGAAGAACAGATTGCCGATATTCAGGCAACCATTGCAAACTCTGGGGAGCTCTTTGTAGAAATTGAGTCCGAGATTCAAAAATATACTGCACAGAGGGAATCGCTCAATAAGCAACATAAGGCTTTCTTAGAACAGAGAGAAGAGCTGTCAAAGCGTATGTCTGACTTGGATAAAGAGGTATTCCGTCTGAATAGTAAGCGTGAGGGTTATGAGAAAGCTTCGGAAAAGCAGATTGATTATATGTGGGAGGAGTATGAGCTTACCTACAGCAAAGCCTTAGAGATTCGCGATGAGAACCTCAATGACTTGGCCTTTATGAAAAATCAGATTCAGAGCCTTAAGAATGATATCAAAGCACTGGGTCCGGTCAATGTCAATGCCATTGAGGACTATAAGGAAGTTGCAGAACGCTACGAGTTCTTAAAGACACAGCACGATGACTTGATTGAGGCAGAGGCAACGCTTGTCAAGATTATCGAGGAATTGGATGCGGCGATGCGCAAGCAGTTTAAGGAAAGTTTTGCACAGATCAATGAGGAATACGACAAGGTATTTAAACAATTGTTTGGTGGCGGAAAGGGTACTTTGGAGCTGATTGAGGATGAGGATGTCCTGGAGGCAGGCATTCGCATTATCGCGCAGCCGCCAGGAAAGAAACTGCAAAATATGATGCAGCTCTCCGGCGGAGAAAAGGCTTTGACAGCTATTTCTCTCTTGTTTGCAATTCAGAACTTAAAGCCATCACCATTCTGTCTCTTGGATGAGATTGAAGCGGCATTGGATGATTCGAACGTAGAGCGTTTTGCAAAGTATCTGCACAAGCTGACAAAGCACACGCAGTTTATTGTCATTACACACAGAAAAGGTACGATGACGGCAGCAGACCGTCTGTACGGCATTACGATGCAGGAGAAGGGTGTCTCGGCACTGGTGTCGGTAGACCTATTAGAAAAAGATTTAGACGACTAGGAGAGTTGTATGGGAGAAGAAAAGAAAGGCTTTTGGGGGCGTCTTGTTTCAGGCCTTGCAAAGACGAGAGATAGTATTGTTTCGGGAATTGATAGTGTGTTTCACGGTTTCTCCAATATTGATGAGGACTTCTATGAGGAATTAGAAGAGCTCTTGATTATGGGGGATTTGGGTGTGCACGCCACGATGGAGATTATCGAGGATTTGAGGCGCAAGGTAAAGGAAAATCACATCAAAGAACCAATCGAATGCCGACAGCTTTTGATTGACAGCATCAAAGAACAGATGGATGTCGGAGAGGCGGCATATGAGTTCGAAAAGCAGACGTCGGTTGTACTTGTCATTGGCGTGAATGGCGTTGGCAAGACGACGACCATCGGGAAACTGGCTGGCAAGCTAAAGGCACAGGGCAAGAAGGTGGTGCTTGCAGCGGCAGATACCTTCCGTGCGGCAGCCGGTGAGCAACTGAAAGAGTGGGCACACCGCGCAGATGCGGATTTGATTGGCGGTCAGGAGGGCGCAGACCCTGCGGCGATAGTTTATGATGCGGTTGCGGCTGCAAAATCCAGAAAAGCGGATGTGTTATTGGTGGACACAGCCGGACGGCTGCACAATAAGAAGAATCTGATGGAAGAATTGCGCAAGATTAACCGTGTGTTGGAACGCGAATACCCGGATGCCTTTCGCGAGACCTTAGTCGTACTGGATGGTACTACCGGTCAGAATGCACTGGCACAGGCGAAGGAATTCAAAGAGGTTGCAGAGATTACGGGCATTGTGCTCACGAAGATGGACGGCACGGCAAAGGGCGGAATCGCAGTCGCGATTCAGGCAGAGCTTGGCATACCGGTGAAGTACATTGGTGTGGGTGAGAGCATCGATGATTTACAGAAGTTTCGTTCCGATGAATTTGTAAATGCGTTATTTTTGACGGAGGAGAAAGTATGTTAACTTTAGAGAAATTTGAACAGGCGAGTGAGATTGTCAAACAAGTCACGAAGCCGACGAAATTAGTGTATAGTGAGTATCTCAGTCAGCAGACGGGCGGAAAAGTCTATTTGAAGCCGGAAAATATGCAGTATACGGGTGCTTATAAGCTTCGTGGTGCTTACTATAAGATTCGTATGATGAGCGAGGAAGAGAGGGCAAAGGGCTTGATTACCGCGTCTGCGGGAAATCATGCGCAGGCAGTTGCGTATGCGGCAAAAGAATTTGGATGCAAGGCCACGATTGTGATGCCGAGCATTACGCCGCTGATTAAAGTGAATCGCACAAAGAGTTATGGTGCAGAAGTGCTTCTGTACGGGGACGTGTATGATGAGGCCTTTGCAAAGGCACGTGAGCTTGCCAAGAAGACAGGGGCAACGTTTGTCCATCCGTTTGACGATATGGATGTGATTACCGGACAGGGAACCATTTCTATGGAGATTATTCAAGAACTCCCGACTGTGGATTATATTGTAGCACCGGTAGGTGGCGGCGGACTGATTGCCGGTGTGGCGACGCTCGCAAAGATGTTGAATCCAAAGATACAGGTAATCGGTGTAGAGCCTGCGCAGGCGGCAAGTATGTCGGAGGCTCTTTATGCCGGAAAGCCGGTTACGCTAGAGCATGCAGACACCATTGCTGATGGTACGGCGGTGAAGACAGTCGGCGAAGAAAGTTTGAAATATGTACAGGAATATGTAGACCAGATGCTGCTTGTCGAGGACGATGAGCTGATTGGTGCATTTTTGGATATGGTTGAGAATCACAAGATGGTTGTGGAGAATGCAGGGCTTCTTGCAGTGGCAGCTTTAAAGCAGCTGGATTTGGAGGGCAAGAAGGTTGTCTCTATCCTGAGCGGCGGCAATATGGATGTGATTACGATGTCGTCTATCGTGCAGCACGGACTGATTCAGAGAGACCGTATTTTCTCGGTGTCCGTACTTTTGCCGGATAAGCCGGGTGAGTTGGTGCGCGTGGCAGATACCATTGCGAAAGCAAAGGGGAATGTTATCAAGTTGGAGCACAACCAGTTTGTCAGCACAAACCGGAATGCAGCAGTGGAGCTCCGTATTACCTTAGAGTCTTTTGGTACAGAACATAAGAGAGAGATTTTAAAGGCACTGGAAGATAATGGGTACAAACCAAAGAGTATCAGTGCAAAGCTGTATTAAAAGGAGAGATTTATGGAAGGTCGTATACCAAAAAAAGGAGAAGTTTATCGGCACTTCAAGGGGAATCTGTATGAGATTGTCATCCTAGCGAGGGATTCCGAGACGCTAGAGGAAAAGGTTGTATATAAAGAGGTTGACGGGGAAGCGGCATATGTGAGACCTTTGGCGATGTTTCTAAGTCCGGTAGACAGGATGAAATATCCGAATGCAAGTCAAGAGCTTCGTTTCGAACGTGTGGAAGAGGTGAAGCCAACCGAAGAGGTGATACCTGATTCGGCTCTACTTATGCCATATTTTGAACTGATTACCACTGAGGAAAAGCTCAATTATCTGCTTCGTGTGAAGGATGACATTACAGAGAATTTTCTGCAAGTGGTTGCACAGTCTATGGACTTTACAGAGCAGGAAGGAAGTCTTGCAGAACGTTACGATGCGATTTTAAAGTATCTGCGCACGCTGTCGAGGTTTGAAAGCGGAAGGTTACGATAAAAGTGTGAATTTAGGAAAGGCGAATGTGAATGCAAAAGGATTGACATTCGTCTTTTTTTGCGTTAGACTGTGTTCACAGTTGGCGGGCTGTGTCGAAATCCGCCTATCCCAAATATTCAAGATTCAATTCGAATCCATATTCAAAAGAGAAGCAAAACAGAATATAGAAAGGATGTGGAAGCTGTGTTTAGCACAGTGTTATCAGCGACGCTAAAAGGTCTTTGTGTCGAATTTATTCATGTAGAGGCGGATGTCAGCAATGGGCTTCCGATATTTCAAATGGTGGGATATCTCTCGTCAGAGGTGAAGGAGGCAGGGGAGCGGGTGCGTACGGCAATGAAGAATTCCGGTTTTCCCTTGCCTGCAAAGCGAATACTCATCAACCTGTCACCGGCAGATATGAGAAAGAGAGGAACCCGTTTTGATTTGCCGATTGCAATTGCGCTTTTGGCAGCACAGGACGAGATTCCCAAAGAGGTATTGGAAGACATATTATTTATCGGGGAGCTCAGTTTGGATGGCCGAATTCGACATGTTTCTGGTGTATTGCCAATTGTATTGGAAGCGAAAAAAGTGGGATGCAAACTTTGTGTTGTACCTAGAGAGGACGAAAAGGAAGGCGCGCTTGTAGAAGGGATTTCTGTTATTGGTGTGGAAACCTTGAATGAACTTTGTCAGCGCCTGAAAAAGGGCAATTTTGAGACGCAGGCAGCGCCTGAGAACAGATGGAGTAATCATAGTCATATGAACCATTTGGATTTTCGAGATGTACATGGACAGCAGTTTGCAAAACGTGCGGCAGAGATTGCAGTTGCAGGCAAGCACAATCTGCTTATGATTGGTCCTCCGGGTGCAGGAAAGAGTATGCTTGCCAAGCGCATTCCGAGTATCTTGCCACCGCTCACAAGGGAAGAAAGTATGGAGCTTACGATGCTTTACAGCATTATCAGCGGTTTGGATGAGGAGGAGCCGTTGATGCAGCAAAGACCTTTCCGAGAAGTGCACCAGACGGTGACAAAAGCAGCCTTGCTCGGCGGGGGTATGTATCCTAGACCGGGAGAAATCAGTCTGGCGCATAAAGGGGTCTTGTTTCTTGACGAGATTGCAGAGTTTCCGCGTAGTATTTTGGAACTGCTGCGGCAACCATTGGAAGAGAGGAAAATCCGTATACTGCGTGAAAAGGGAGAGTATTGTTTTCCGGCTGATTGTATGCTGGTAGCGGCGATGAACCCCTGTCCCTGTGGGAATTATCCGGACTTAAACCGATGTACTTGTACGACACCGCAAATTCGAGCATATCTGGGAAGGTTGAGCCAGCCACTTTTGGATCGTATTGATTTGTGTGTGGAGGTGGAGAAAGTTCAATATCAGGATTTGCAGCAGAAAACAGTCGGGGAAGATTCTGCTGCCATACGTGCAAGAGTCTGTGCTGCGCGCCAAAGGCAGACAGAACGTTATCAGGGAAGAAAGTTTTCTGCAAATGCAGAGCTTGGTGTGCAGGAAGCTGAGCAGATGTGTAAATTGAGGCAGGCGGAGAATCGTTTGATGGAACGGGCGTTTGAACGCTTACATATGACGGCGCGAACGTATTACAAAACACTTTTGGTTGCGCGGACAATTGCGGACTTGGAGGGTGAAGAGAATATAGAAGGCGAACATTTGCAGGAGGCGTTGGCCTATCGTCAAATACAGAAGATGCAAGTAGGAGGTGATGCGATATGAAATATGAATATTGGCTGGCAAATGTGCAAGGAATCTCTGGTAGAAAAAAAGAGCAACTTTATACATATGCAGGCTCTGCGGAAGCATTATATTATATAGAAGAAAGGCAACTTATGCAGTGGGAACTTGCGGAAAAAGAGCGCAAGATACTTTTGGAAAGCGCAAAGGCTTGGAAGCCGGAGGAGGCGTTTCAAAAATTGGTGGAGAAAGGAATTGCTTGCGTTCCGATTCATTATGCAGAGTATCCGAGTCGCCTGCGCAACATTCCATTTCCTCCGTACGCCCTGTATGTAAAGGGAAAGCTGCCGGCGGAGGATATACCGACTATTGCAATTGTAGGGGCGCGTGAGTGTAGTCCTTATGGCAGAGAGATGACAATTCGCTTTGCAAATGTGCTTGCCAAGTCCGGTGTCCAGATTGTAAGTGGGATGGCAAGAGGGATTGATGGCATTGCGCAGAATGCCGCGCTGGAAGCAGGCGGTGTTTCGTTTGCTGTACTTGCTAACGGTGCTGACATTTGTTATCCACGTGAACATATAGGTTTATATATGGATTTGCAGCAGGAAGGCGGTATTGTTTCGGAACAAGCACTTGGTGTGCAGCCACTTCCGCAGTTCTTTCCAGCAAGGAATCGTATCATCAGTGGACTTGCTGATGTAGTGCTGGTAATGGAGGCAAAGGAAAGGAGCGGTTCTTTGATTACGGCAGATATGGCATTGGAGCAGGGAAAGGATGTGTATGCGCTTCCCGGTGCGGTTACCAGTCGGCTTAGTGGAGGCTGTCACCATCTCATTCGGCAAGGGGCAGGTATTCTGACATCACCAGAGGAATTGTTAGAAGAATTGGGGATGTCACGGAATGAAAATCTGAAAATTTCAGAAGAAAATAAAAATTTGCTTGAAAGTGAAGAAAATTTGGTGTATAGTTGTCTCGATTTCACCCCCAAGAGCATCGGATACATTTTGGAGGTGACGGGACTTACCACTTCCAAACTTTTACAGATTTTGGTAAGTCTGGAGCTTGGTGGATACATCAGGGAAATCGCAAAGAATTTTTATGTGAAAGTAGAATAGCAAATGCTATTTGTTGAGGGTAAGTGTATGGCACGTAATTTGGTTATCGTAGAGTCTCCGGCAAAGGTTAAGACGATTAAGAAGTTCTTGGGCAATAGTTATGTGGTCGTTGCTTCGAACGGACATGTTCGTGATTTGCCAAAGAGTAGTCTCGGAATTGATGTGGAGCAGGATTTTGAACCAAAGTATATTACGATACGAGGGAAAGGAGATATCCTTGCCAATCTGCGAAAAGAAGTAAAGAAGGCGGATAAGATTTATCTCGCAACTGACCCTGACCGAGAGGGAGAGGCGATTGCGTGGCATTTGTTGATTGCTTTAAAGCTGGAAGAGAAAAAGGTATATCGTATCAGTTTTAATGAGATTACCAAGAGTGCGGTAAAGGAATCCATTAAGGAAGCGCGCGAGATTGATATGCATCTTGTGGATGCCCAGCAGGCAAGACGTGCGCTGGACCGTATCGTTGGATATCGTATTAGTCCGCTCCTTTGGGCAAAGGTAAAGCGCGGTTTGAGTGCAGGGCGCGTACAGTCAGTGGCACTTCGTATCATTGCAGACCGCGAGGCGGAGATTGATGCATTTATACCAGAAGAATACTGGACTCTGGATGCCAAGTTACAAGTGGAAGGTGAAAAGAAGCCGCTTCTTGCAAAGTTCTACGGAACCAGCAAGCGCAAGATGACAATCCGCTCACAAAAAGAGATGGATCGGATTTTGGAAGAGCTGCAAGACGAGACTTTTGTTGTAGATGAGGTGAAGAAGGGGGAGCGCACAAAGAAGGCACCGCTTCCGTTTACGACCAGTACCTTGCAGCAAGAAGCGTCAAAAGCATTGAATTTTGCAACGCAGAAGACGATGCGTATTGCACAACAGTTGTATGAAGGAATTGATATCAAAGGCAGTGGTACTGTGGGTGTGATTACCTATCTGCGTACCGACTCTACGAGAATCTCACAGGAAGCAGATGCCAATGCGAGAGCATATATTCAAGACGTATATGGTGAGAAATACGCAGCCAAACCGGCAAAGGAAAATGGAGACGGCAAAAAGATTCAGGATGCGCACGAGGCGATTCGCCCGA
The DNA here is from genome assembly GCA_036311625.1 of Faecalimonas sp. Taxonomy (GTDB): domain Bacteria; phylum Bacillota; class Clostridia; order Lachnospirales; family Lachnospiraceae; genus Faecalimonas. The sequence continues at coordinate 754 of JAXJPN010000023.1, read as the reverse complement.
CGGATATTACAAGGACACCGGCAATGTTAAAGGATTCGCTCTCAAGAGATCAGCTTCGCCTTTATCAGTTGATTTGGAAACGTTTTGTGGCAAGTCGTATGAATCCGGCAAAATACGAGACAACTTCTGTAAAGATTGCCGCAGGCGACTATCGCTTTACTGTGGCAGCTTCGAAAGTGAAGTTTGAGGGCTTTTGCGCTGTATATACGGAAGCAGAGGAAGAGCAAGAAGAGAATACGATATTGGCAGGCGGACTTTCCAAAGAGTCGATACTTACACGAGAAGGGTTTGAGGCGAGTCAACACTTTACGCAACCGCCGGCACATTATACAGAAGCAGCTCTTGTCAAGGCGTTAGAGGAACTGGGAATCGGAAGACCAAGTACCTATGCACCGACGATTTCGACGATTATTGCACGGCGTTATGTGGCAAAGGAAAGTAAAAATCTGTATATGACAGAGCTGGGTGAAGTGGTCAATAATATTATGATGCAGTCTTTTCCAAGTATTGTGGATGTGACCTTTACTGCGAATATGGAAGGGCTCTTGGATATGGTTGCAGAGGGAAAAGTCGAGTGGAAATCGATTATCAGTAATTTCTATCCAGATTTGGACGAAGCGGTTAAGACGGCGGAGGCTGAGCAGGAGAAGGTAAAGATTGCCGATGAGGTTACAGATGTGGTCTGTGAAGAGTGCGGAAGACATATGGTAATTAAGTATGGACCGCATGGACGTTTTCTGGCATGTCCGGGATT
>JAXJPN010000022.1:0-21676 GCA_036311625.1 Faecalimonas sp. | reverse complement strand
CATAAAAATATCCTCCTGAATTAATATTATTTTAACATTAATCCAAGAGGATAGGTACATTACTCTGTATTTAGTTTACACAAAATTTTTTACAGTCTCTTTCACTACGTCCCGTTTTGACTTTAGGGGTGTCCCATTTTGTATTCCTATAAAAAATTGCTAAATCGCGCGCGTGTATTCTTTTAACCATGCTCGTTCTTCTTCATTCATATGTGGTGCGACAATCTCATAAACTTGCTTATGATAGGCGTTCAGATGTGCTTTCTCATCCTCGCGAAGCAGGTTGGCATCAATCGCATCCAAATCAAAGGGGACAAAGGTCAACACATCAAAGTGCATAAACTGTCCATATTCATTCTGGGTTCCCTTGCACACCAACAATTCGTTTTCGAGGCGGATACCGTACTGACCTTCTAGGTAGAGACCTGGTTCATCGGAGAGTACCATACCTTCTTCCAATACATTATCTTCAGAGACGAATCTCCAGCGGATGCGGCAAGGGTCTTCGTGAATGCTCAACAAATATCCAACGCCGTGCCCTGTGCCATGATTGTAATCCAAATGCAAATCCCAGAGCGGTTGTCTTGCAAGAATGTCAAGATTCTCACCGGTGCAACCATAGAGGAATTTGGCTTTTGCCAAAGCGAGATTGCCGCGCAAAACATTGGTGAAATGTAATTTCTGCTCTGCGCTGATTTCGCCGAGTGCTACCGTGCGGGTGATGTCAGTTGAGCCTTCCAGATAGTGTCCGCCGGTGTCGGTTAGGAAGAAAGTCCTTTCCTTGAGCTCGCAGTTTGTCTCCTCAGAAGAGGAGTAGTGGCACATTGCGGCGTTTGCGCCGTAGGCGCTGATAGGCCCAAAGCTTGGGGAAAGAAAACCGTCTTGCTCAGCGCGCAGACTTTCTAGTTTGTCAGAGGCGCTCAGCTCAGTGATGGGCTCTTTGCCGAGTGTTGTCTTTAGCCAATACATAAATTTGGTGTGTGCGATAGCATCTTTATAGTGTGCCTTTCGAATATTCTCTACTTCTATCGGATTCTTCATTGCTTTCATCCGCACGCAGGGATTCATCTGCTCTACAATACGGACGTTTTGTGGAATGCTGCGGTAGAGTGCATAATTCATACGGTCTGGGTCAAGCAATACTACCTCGTCAGCAGATAATTTGCTTACAAAATCATAGACTGCATTGTAAGGGTGTAATACAATCTTATCTTTTGCAAAACTGTCCTTGACGTCAAATGGTAATTTTTCCTCGTCTATAAACAAATGTAAACAATCCAGTGTGATTACCGCGTAGCTTAGGATGACTGGTGTGTATAGCACATCATTTCCGCGAATGTTCAGCAGCCATGCAATGTCATCTAAAGTAATCAAAAGGTGTACAGAAGCACCAGCCTTTTTCATCTCTGCCCGCACGCGTGCAAGCTTTGAGGAGGTCGGTTCTCCAGAGTAATTCTCTGCGAGAGAAAAGACCTTATCTTTGGGCATAGCAGGGCGGTCTGTCCAGAGTTCATCAATGAAGTCGTAGCGGTCTTCTAAAGTGAAGTGCTCGCCATAGCGCTTTCCATCCGCCATTGAAATCACTCTGCCATCGAAGCCAAGTACGCCGCCATTCGGCAGTGCAGTGTCTAGATATTCTTCCACTGTAGGAACACCTAGATTCCCCATCTTGTACAGTGTAATACCGCTTCCGGCAAGCTCTTGTTCAGCTTGAATAAAATAGCGACCATCCGTCCATAAGCCGGCCTCTTTCTGTGTGATTACGGCGGTGCCGGCAGAGCCGGTAAAGCCGGTGAGAAAGGCTCGAGATTTAAAATGCTCGCCTACGTATTCACTTTGGTGATTGTCGGCAGAGGGAACTAAATATGCATCAATCTGCTTTTCTTTCATAAGAGTTTGTAGTTTTCTGATTTTTTCTGTTGGTCTCATCGCAAAACCTCCTTTGACTCTCGTTAGTATACCACGTTTTTTTTACAAGTACAAATATTGGAAAAATATTTTGTATTCAAATGAAACAGCTTGCAAATACTTGAAAAAGAGATTATATTATATATTGGAAGAAATTTTGAAAAAAATTCAAATATAGCTATGGAGGAACAAGCTTATGAGCAAAACAACAACAAATGTCGCAAGTACAAGAATTGCCACTTTACTTGACGCAGGCAGCTTTGTTGAAATTGGTGGCGCGATTACCGCGAGAGCCACAGATTTCAATATGCAGCCAAAGGAGACTCCAGCAGACGGTGTCGTTACCGGCTATGGAGTGATTGACGGCAACTTAGTGTATGTGTATAGCCAGGACGCAGCTGTATTGAAGGGTGCGATTGGTGAGATGCATGCGAAGAAGATTGCAAATATCTATGATATGGCGATGAAGATGGGTGCACCGGTCATCGGACTCGTGGATTGCGCAGGACTGCGTTTGCAGGAGGCGACAGATGCACTTCATGCATTTGGTTGCCTATATCAGAAGCAGGCGATGGCTTCCGGTGTGATTCCGCAAATTACCGCAGTATTTGGTGCTTGCGGTGGTGGACTTGCAGTCGCATCTGCGATGACAGATTTCACCTTTATGGAAGAGAAGAATGCAAGACTTTTCCTCAACGCACCGAATGCCATTGCGGGGAATGAAGTTTCAAAGTGTGATACGGCATCCGCTGCGTTCCAGAGTGAAGAAGCAGGAATGGTAGATGTGGTTGCCTCAGAGGCTGCAATTTTAGCAGAGATTCGTGCGCTCGTTGCTATGCTTCCGGCAAACAACGAGGATGATGCCTCTTACGATGAGTGCGTAGATGATTTGAACAGAGTTTGTGCAGGTATCGAGAATGCGGCAGAAGACGGCGCTCTTGTGGCAGCGATGCTTTCCGATGGCGGAGTATTCTTTGAGACAAAGCGTGCGTATGCAAAGGATATGGTGACTGGATTTATCCGTCTGAATGGTATGACAGTCGGTGTGGTTGCGAACCGCGCAAAGGTATATGATGCAGAGGGAAAAGTTGCAGAGAGCTTCGATACTGTACTTTCTGCAAAGGGTGCAAAGAAAGCGACAGACTTCGTAGAATTCTGTGATGCGTTTAGCATTCCGCTTGTGACTTTGACAAATGTAACCGGATTTCAGACCTGCAAGTGCGCAGAGAAGAACTTGGCAAGAGAAGCAGCAAAGCTTACCTATGCATTTGCAAATGCGACAGTGCCGAAAGTGAATGTGATTGTCGGCAAGGCATTTGGAAGCGCTTATGTGACGATGAATAGTAAGGCAATCGGCGCAGATATGGTATATGCTTGGCCAAATTCACAGATTGGTATGATGGATGCCAAGCTGGCTGCAAAGATTATGTATGCGGACAGCGATGCAGAGACAATTAAGGAAAAAGCGACAGAGTATCAGGAATTGCAGGCAAGCCCGATGGCAGCGGCAAGACGCGGCTATGTGGATACCATCATTGAGCCGGCAGATACAAGAAAGTATCTCATTGGTGCTTTGGAGATGTTATTTACAAAGAGAGAAGAACGTCCGGCAAAGAAACACGGAACAGTGTAGTGAGGTGAGCGCAGTGAAGAGAAAGATTTGTTTATGTTTATGTGTGCTCGTGGCGATGCTCAGCTTGGCAGCGTGCTCCGGTCAGAAGAAGGGGACTTCCTCTGATGTGGAGACGATGAAGGCCTCAGCAGATTTCATCATTGAGAATTTCTCGCAGATGGCAGATGAAGAGCTCGAACAGTTCAAGTCCGTGTCAGAGTTCCAGTTAGACTATACGATGATGTCCACCGGACTTAAGATTGACGGTGCAACTTTTATCGGTATGATTAACTCTTGGAATGCGGCGGAAGATGAGTGTGGCGTATATAAAAGTCACGGAGATTACACAGTAGAAGAAAAGGCAAAAGAAGTGGTTATCTCTACTTTGGCAGAGTATGAAGAGCGTGATGCGACGATGGCATTTACCTTTGACAACGAGGGGAATATGAAGTCACTGGATGTGTCTGCGAAGTTCTCTGCTGGAGAGATTTTGACAAAGGCGGGATTGAACACCGTGCTCGGCATGGGGACCGTGTTTGCAGTGTTGATATTCCTGGCATTTGTCATCGGCTTAATGAAATACATTCCGGCTTTGTTGGAAGGAAAAGCAGCAGAGGCTGCGCCACAGAAAAAGGAAGAACCGGTGGCAGTTGTAAAAGCACCTGTTCCGGCAGTGGTTTCGGAGACAGAGGACTTGGAATTGATAGCAGTGATTACGGCTGCAATTGCGATGCAGGAAGGCGTTAGCCCGGATGGCTTTGTGGTGCGTTCTATCAGACGTAGACCATCAAACAATTGGAAATAAGATTAGGAGGAAAAAGAGATGAAGAATTATACAATTACCGTAAATGGAAAGGCATATGACGTAACAGTAGAGGAGAAGGGCGGCGCAGCCACACCAGTTGCAGCACCGGTAGCAATGGCACCGGCGGCACCAGCAGCGGCACCGGCGGCACCAGTAGCAGCACCAGCACCAGCAGCGGCACCGGCAGGAGGCGCAGGAAGTGTAAAGGTTACAGCAGGAGCAGCAGGTAAGGTATTTAGCATCCCTACTTCTGTTGGACAGAGTGTAAAATCGGGAGATACAGTAATTGTTATCGAAGCAATGAAGATGGAGATTCCGGTTGTTGCGCCAGAGGATGGAACCATTGCCAGCATCGATGTAGCAGTAGGTGACGCAGTAGAAGCAGGAACCGTGATGGCGACCTTGAACTAATAAGTTTGCGATGGACGACTGGGAGGTTACAAGATGGATTATATAATGACAACATTAGGAAACCTCGTAGAGCAGACCGCATTTATGAACTTGACAGTTGGCAATTTCATTATGATTGGTGTTGCTTGCGTGTTCCTATATTTAGCAATTCGGCATGGGTTTGAACCCTTGCTGCTTGTGCCAATTGCATTTGGTATGCTTTTGGTGAACATTTACCCGGATATTATGATTTCTCCGGAAGAGGCATCCAACGGCGTAGGTGGACTTTTACATTACTTTTATCTTTTAGATGAGTGGGCCATTTTACCATCCTTGATTTTTTTGGGTGTTGGTGCGATGACAGATTTTGGACCGCTGATTGCGAATCCGAAGAGCTTCCTTTTGGGAGCAGCGGCACAGTTTGGTATCTTTGCCGCTTATCTTGGCGCGATGGTGATGGGCTTTTCGGACAAGGCGGCGGCAGCAATCTCTATTATCGGTGGAGCAGATGGCCCGACTTCGATTTTCTTGGCAAGTAAGCTGGAGCAGACGGCGATTATGGGGCCGATTGCAGTGGCGGCATATTCGTATATGTCACTGGTTCCGATTATTCAGCCACCGATTATGAAGCTCTTGACAACAGAAGAAGAGAGAAAGATTAAGATGGAACAGCTTCGTCCGGTTTCCAAGCTGGAGAAGATTCTTTTCCCGATTATTATTACCATTGTCGTTTCTTTGATTTTGCCTACAACAGCACCATTGGTTGGTATGCTGATGCTTGGTAATTTGTTTAGAGAATCCGGTGTGGTAAGACAGCTTACAGATACAGCATCAAATGCGTTGATGTATATCGTAGTGATTCTGCTTGGAACATCAGTTGGTGCGACCACAAGTGCGGAGGCATTTTTGAACTGGGATACAATTAAAATTGTAGTGCTTGGTTTGGTAGCATTTGCTTTCGGTACGGCAGCCGGTGTTGTGTTTGGTAAGATTATGTGTAAGGCAACCGGCGGTAAGATTAACCCGCTCATTGGCTCGGCAGGTGTATCTGCGGTGCCGATGGCAGCCAGAGTTTCGCAGAAGGTTGGCGCGGAAGCAGACCCGACAAACTTCTTACTCATGCATGCGATGGGACCAAATGTTGCAGGTGTAATCGGTACAGCAGTTGCGGCAGGTACCTTTATGGCAATCTTTGGCGTGAAATAATATTTGGAGGACAATAGAATGGAAATCACAAAAAAACCGATTAAAATTACAGAGACCATTTTGCGTGATGCGCATCAATCTCTGATTGCGACTAGAATGACGACAGAGCAGATGCTCCCGATCATTGAGAAGATGGATAAGGTCGGCTATCACTCCGTAGAGTGCTGGGGTGGTGCCACATTTGATGCTTCGCTTCGTTTCTTGAAGGAAGATCCTTGGGAGAGACTTCGTAAGTTCCGTGATGGATTTAAGAATACCAAATTACAGATGCTGTTTCGTGGACAGAATATCTTGGGATATCGTCCATATGCAGATGATGTGGTAGAGTATTTCGTAAAGAAATCTGTTGCAAATGGAATGGATATCATCCGTATTTTTGACTGTTTGAATGATATGCGAAATCTGGAGACAGCTGTAAAGGCAGCGGTTGCAGAAGGTGCAGATGCGCAGGTTGCACTTTCTTACACTTTGGGTGATGCCTATACTTTGGAATACTGGATGGACATTGCAAAGAGAATCGAAGATATGGGAGCAACCTCAATCTGTATCAAGGATATGGCGGGACTTTTGCTGCCATATAAGGCGACAGAGCTTGTACAGGCACTGAAAGAATCCACAGAGCTTCCGATTCAGCTGCATACACATTACACTTCAGGTGTTGCATCTATGACTTATATGAAGGCAGTAGAGGCAGGCGTAGATGTGATTGATACAGCGATGTCACCATTTGCACTTGGAACCTCACAGCCGGCTACGGAAGTTATGGTAGAGACCTTCAAGGGCACACCATACGATACAGGTTTAGACCAGAATCTCTTGGCAGAGATTGCAGATTACTTCAGACCGCTTCGTGACGAAGCTTTGGAGAGCGGATTGCTCAATCCAAAGAATCTTGGTGTAAATATCAAGACTTTGTTGTACCAGGTGCCGGGTGGTATGTTGTCAAACCTTACTTCACAGCTCAAAGAGCAGGGGGCAGAGGATAAGTATTACGAAGTGCTTGAGGAGGTACCGCGTGTTCGTAAAGATCTTGGTGAGCCGCCGCTTGTTACACCTTCTTCACAGATTGTCGGTACACAGGCTGTATTCAACGTATTGATGGGTGAACGCTATAAGATGGCAACAAAAGAGACAAAGGATGTGTTGAGTGGCAAGTACGGTGCAACTGTGAAGCCTTTTGACCCGGAAGTACAGAAGAAATGTATCGGTGAGGATGCAGAGATTATTACCTGCCGTCCGGCAGATTTGATTCCAGATGAGCTTGATACACTGCGCGCCGAGATGGCACAGTGGTCACAGCAGGAGGAAGATGTGTTGACTTATGCATTATTCCCGCAGGTGGCAAAGGACTTCTTCCAGTATCGTGAGGCACAGCAGACAGGTGTAGACCAGTCGATTGCAGATACAAAGAACGGAAGTTATCCGGTATAATTGAAAAAACGCAAAACGCAAAACGGGACGTAGTAAAATTGCATTTTACTACGTCCCGTTTTGCGTTTAGGGGTGTCCCGTTTTGGAATTTTCTATACGGTACCAGAAATAACCAGTGTGCTTACGCCCGGTGTGATGCTGATAGCGCCGGTTGTTTCATCTTGTGTATACGTTGCGGCCGGAACGGTAATCTGTCCGGCAACGCTTGCAAATTCGCCAGTTGTTTCATCGTAGGTGTAATTTGTTCCTTCTGCCCAAGTAGCACCATTAAAGCTGACATTGAGGTTTGTCAAAATCGGATCAAAGGTGTCGGTGATGACTGCCAAGTCTGTAGTCGTTACCGCTGTGTTTCCGGCGTTCTGAATTAAGAAGGTGTAGGTCAATACACCATTTTCTGTAACCGGAACCGGGCTGATGGATTTTGTGATGCTCAGGTTTGGTTCATTCTCAGTTTCAACAGTCTCTGCCACAGTAATTGGCTGAATGCCGCTACCCGAAAGAACGGCTGTGTTTGTGATGCTGTCGTTTGTGCCAAGTGGTGCAAACTGATTCACTCTTGCCTCGTAAATCAAGATGACAGTTCCGTTTGCCGGAATGCTGATATTGGAGATTGCGAGGTCTGTGCCGCTCGTTACGGTAGGGGCTGTTTGCAGAACACCATTTACATAATACTGGATGGTACCATCGATATACGTCAATGGAACCAAAGTATTTGTGCCTGAGGTGTAGGCTCCAAGATTGTCCGTTACGGTAAGTCCGTTAAAGGCAACGTTTCCAGAGTTGATAATGCTGATAACGTAGGTTACGCTGTCATTTTGTCCGTATTCGCCACGCACTGCAGTCTTTGTGGCAGAAAGTACTTCCAGGATTTCTCCTACTGCGATGTTTGAATTCGTCACATTATTATTGTAAAACAATTGTGCCTGATTCGTAAATTGTGCCATAGTTAAGCCTCCTTGTTTTTGAAAGTCCCTTATATAAGAGCTCCTTATAATTTATGCTTGGAAGCAATCTTTGTGCTTGATGTTTTGCATCAAATGCCGCATAATAGAAATAGACTGCACAAGGAAAGACAATGAGGAAATACAGATGAGCAAGGTGCTTGTGGTTGGCGGTGGAGCAGCCGGTATGTTTGCTGCGATTTTTGCCGCTTACAATGGAAATGAAGTGCATATTTTTGAAAAGAATGAGAAGCTTGGCAAGAAGCTGTTTATTACGGGAAAGGGTAGATGTAATCTTACCAATGCTGCGGATATGGAGACTTTGTTTGCTTCGGTTGTGACGAACCAAAAGTTTTTGTACAGCAGCTTCTATGGGTATACGAATCAGGATGTGGTTGATTTTTTTGAACGCATTGGAGTAAGGACGAAGCTGGAGCGTGGGAATCGCGTATTTCCGTTATCCGACCATTCGTCCGATATCATAGCAGGGCTCACCAGAGAGTTACAACAATTAGGTGTCGAGATTCACTTGCGAACAGAGGTTGCAAAGCTTGTCGGCAAGGAAGCTTTTGAGGCAATCGAGTTGAAGAATGGGAAGCGGATAGAGGGGGATGCCTGTATTGTAGCGACAGGCGGGTTTTCCTATCAGACCACCGGCTCCACAGGCGATGGGTATCGCTTTGCCAAAGCGTGCGGGCATCAGGTGACGGAGCTTTTGCCGGCGCTTGTGCCGCTTGTTGTAAAAGAAGATTTTGTCAGAGAATTGCAAGGTTTGTCCCTTAGAAATGTAGAAGTGCGCATCTATGACGACAAGAAAAAGTTATACAGTGATTTTGGAGAGATGTTGTTTACCCATTATGGGGTGAGCGGGCCGTTGATGCTCAGTGCCAGCAGTTATATTGGAAAGACGCTAAAGGAAAAGGAGCTTCGTCTTTCGATTGATTTGAAACCTGCTTTGCGTTTTGAACAGCTCGACCAACGGGTGCTTCGGGAGTTTGAGGAGAATCAGAATAAGCAGTTTAAAAATGCAATTGGAAAATTATTTCCTGCAAAATTGACGCCGATTATGTTAGAATTAAGTGGGATTGATTCGGAAAAGAAAGTCAATCTGATTACAAAAGAAGAGAGACAGAATTTTGTGCAGAGCATCAAGGACTTTCAATTGACAATCACGGGCTTGCGGGATTTTAATGAGGCGATTATCACGCAGGGCGGTGTGGCAGTGAAAGAAATCAATCCGGCCACGATGGAATCCAAATTGGTTTCCGGCTTATATTTTGTCGGCGAAGTTTTGGACTTGGATGCATTGACAGGTGGATTCAACTTGCAGATTGCGTGGTCGACAGGCTACGCGGCAGGCAATAGCATATACTAAAAAAGGAGAGAAAAAGATGGGATACAATGTAGCAATTGATGGGCCTGCGGGTGCAGGAAAAAGTACAATCGCAAAGCGCGTTTCAAAGGAGATGGGATTTCTTTATGTAGATACAGGAGCCATTTACCGCGCGTTGGCAGTGCATTTTATTCAAAATGGTTTGCAGCCGGAGGATACAGAAGGCATCAAAGCGGCGTGCAAAGATGCGAATGTGGAGCTCTGCTATGAGGATGGGGCTCAGCAGGTATATCTGAATGGGGAGAATGTGACAGGAAAGCTTCGTACAGAGGAGGTTAGTCATATGGCTTCTGTGAGTTCGGCGATTCCGGAGATTCGAGCACATTTATTAGAATTACAGCGCGATATGGCGAGAAAGTATGATGTGCTGATGGATGGAAGAGATATCGGAACGTTTATTTTACCGAACGCAGATGTCAAAGTATATCTGACGGCAAGCGTAGAGACGCGCGCAAGGCGAAGATATTTGGAATATCAGGAAAAGGGAATTGTCTGTGATTTAAAAGAGATTGAGAAAGAGATCGCAGAGCGCGATTTTCGCGATATGAATCGGGAGATTGCACCTCTGAAGCAGGCGGATGATGCGGTTCTGGTAGACAGCTCGAATATGAGCATCGATGAGGTGGTTGCGGCCATCAAAGCCTTGTGTAAAAGATAGTATAATTTGGAGAGACAGATAGAATTATGGAAGTAAGACTTGCAAAGACAGCGGGCTTTTGTTTCGGTGTAAAGCGTGCAGTAGAGACCGTCTATGAACAGGTGAAGGAGAAGAGGGGAAGTAGGATTTACACCTACGGTCCGATTATTCACAATCAGGAGGTTGTGAGGGATTTGGAGAATCGAGGTGTGCAGGTGCTGCACACGATGGAGGAACTGAAGGGACTTGCGGAAGGGACGGTTATTATCCGTTCTCACGGTGTGGCAAAGGAAGTATATGAGCTTTTGGAGGCACAGGGCATCCACTGTGTAGATGCCACCTGTCCGTTTGTAAAAAAGATTCATAATATTGTCGAAAAAGAAAGTGCGAAAGGTGCAGCTATCGTGATTGTGGGGGACCCTGCACATCCTGAAGTACAGGGGATTTGCGGATGGGCGGAAGGTTCAGTTGCGATTGTGAAGACGGAAGCGGATGCAGAGGCGTTTGCAGCAGCTTTGGAGACTGAAGTGTGTATTGTCGCACAAACGACATTTAATTACAATAAATTCAAAGATTTAGTTGAAATTATCAAGAAAAAGGGTTATAATGTACGTGTTTTAAATACGATTTGCGGCGCCACAAAAGAGCGGCAGACAGAAGCGGCTCAGATTGCGAGCGAGGTGGATGCGATGATTGTTATTGGGGACAAGCATAGCTCCAACACGCAGAAGCTATTTGAAATATGCAGAAATGCATGCAAGGATACGTACTATATACAGACTCTGGAAGACTTGCATATGGAACGATTACAGTCAGTAAAAACGGTAGGTATTACAGCAGGCGCATCGACGCCAAACAATATTATTGAGGAGGTTCAAAGTAATGTCAGACTTAACTTTTGAACAAATGTTAGAAGATTCATTAAAAACAATACATAATGGAGAGGTTGTAGATGGTACAGTCATTGATGTAAAACCGGACGAAATCGTTTTAAATATTGGCTACAAGGCAGATGGTATCGTGTCACGCAGTGAGTACACCAACGAAGCGAGCGTAGATTTGACTACACTTGTTTCCGTAGGCGATACGATGACAGTGAAGGTGCTCAAAGTGAATGACGGTGAGGGTCAGGTGCTTTTGACATACAAGAGACTGGCTGCTGAGAAGGGCAATGAGAGATTGAAAGAAGCGTTCGAGAACAACGAAGTGCTGAAGGCTCCGGTTGCACAGATTCTTGGTGGTGGTTTAAGCGTTGTTATTGAAGAGGCAAAGATTTTCATTCCTGCAAGCTTGGTGTCAGATGTTTATGAGAAAGATTTGAACAAGTATCAGGGACAGGAGATTGAGTTTGTAATCAGCGAATTTAATCCGAGAAGGAATCGTATCATCGGTGATAGAAGACAGCTTTTGGTTGCAGAGAAAGCCAAATTGCGCGAAGAGTTATTTGAGAAGATTCACGAAGGCGATGTAGTAGAAGGTATTGTAAAGAATGTTACAGACTTTGGTGCATTCATTGATTTAGGTGGTGTAGATGGACTGCTTCATATCTCTGAGATGTCTTGGGGAAGAGTAGAGAATCCGAAGAAGGTATTCCAGGCAGGCGATGAAGTGAAGGTTCTTGTAAAGACCATCAATGAGACAAAGGTAGCACTTAGCATGAAGTTCCCGGAGACGAATCCTTGGGCAGACGCTGCAGAGAAATTTGCAGTAGGCACAGAGGTGAGTGGAACTGTTGCAAGAATGACAGACTTTGGCGCATTTGTAGAGATTGCAGAGGGTGTAGATGCACTGCTTCATGTTTCTCAGATTTCAAGAGCACATGTTGAGAAGCCGGCAGATGTACTTTCAGTTGGACAAGAAGTGACTGCAAAGATTGTAGATTTGAACCTCGAAGATAAGAAGATTAGTTTGAGTATGAAGGCTTTGGAGCCAGAGCTTGAACCTGAGGTGGTTGAAGAAGTTGTAGACGAAGCTGTAGTTGAGGAAGTGGCAGAAGAGGCCGCTGAGGAAGTTGCTACAGAAGAATAATTTACATAGAGATACAAAAGAGAAAGAGCCCGGCGTTTTACGTCGGGCTTGTGTTACACTATTGAAAGGTAAAACTTTACGAATTTGGGAGAATGAGATGATTTCATATATTCGAGGCGAATTGGCAGCAATAGAAGAGGATAAGGTTGTGGTGGATGTTGGCGGTGTCGGTTACGGGATTTTTATGCCGCAGCAGTCGATGCAGTTTCTGCCGTCCATTGGCGAGGAAGTGAGATTACATACCTATTTGAACGTGCGTGAGGATGCGATGCAGTTGTTTGGCTTTTTGACGCGGGACGATTTAGAGGTGTTTAAGTTGGTGATTGGCGTGAGCGGCATCGGGCCAAAGGGAGGACTTAGCATTCTGTCACACTTGTCTGCGGATGAACTTCGTTTTGCGGTGATGTCCTATGATGTGAAGGCAGTTTCCGGCGCACCGGGAATTGGGAAGAAGACGGCAGAGAAGCTGATGATTGAATTGAAGGATAAGCTCAGCATTGAAGATATATTAGAAAAGACAGCAGATGCGGCTGCGCAGGTAAGCGCAGGGGCGACAAGCCAGATGCAGTCAGAGGCTGTGCAGGCATTGGTTGCGCTTGGATATGGCAATTCAGAGGCGTTAAAGGCAGTCAAGAAGGTCGGACTTTCTGAAGATATGAATGTGGAAGAGTTGTTGAAGCAGGCATTGAAGCACTTGTTGTAGGGGATGGCATATGAAGAAGAGAATGATTACTACAGAGAATTTGGAAGAAGATATTAAGATTGAGAATCATCTTCGTCCACAGTATTTGCAAGATTACATCGGGCAGGCGAAAGCAAAGGAGATGCTGAAGGTCTATATCGAGGCGGCAAAGTCCAGAGGAGAGGCGCTGGACCATGTCTTGTTTTACGGACCTCCGGGACTTGGTAAGACTACGCTTGCCGGTATTATCGCGAATGAGATGGGGGTGAATGTCAAGATTACTTCCGGACCGGCGATTGAAAAGCCGGGAGAGATGGCTGCTATTTTGAATAATTTGCAAGAGGGAGACGTGTTATTTGTAGATGAGATTCATCGTCTGAACCGCCAAGTAGAGGAGGTTCTGTATCCGGCGATGGAGGATTATGCGATTGACATTATGATTGGAAAGGGCTCGAGTGCGCGTTCCATCCGCTTGGATTTGCCGAAGTTTACTTTGGTGGGAGCGACGACAAGAGCCGGTATGCTCACAGCTCCGCTACGTGACCGCTTTGGCGTGGTACATCGTTTGGAATTCTACACAGAAGAGGAATTGCGTACCATCATTTCGCGTTCTGCGAATGTATTAGGTGTTGAGATTGAGCCGAATGGTGCGATGGAGATTGCCAGACGTTCGAGGGGAACTCCTCGACTTGCGAATCGTTTGTTGAAGCGTGTGCGTGACTTTGCACAGGTCAAATATGATGGTGTGATTACGGAGGATGTGGTTCGTTATGCTCTGGATTTGTTAGATGTAGACCAGTATGGCTTGGATCATGTGGATCGTAATATTCTAGAGACTATCCTCGTGAAGTTTCAAGGTGGACCGGTGGGCTTAGATACCCTTGCGGCGTCTATCGGCGAGGATTCCGGTACGATAGAGGATGTGTATGAGCCGTATTTGATTCAGAAGGGATTTGTGAATCGTACGCCGAAAGGGCGCACCGCAACAGAGCTTGCATATCGCCATTTGGGAATTCCGAAACTTTAATCTGTGTAAGGAATCATCACAGATTAAAGTTTCGGAATAAAACAGTTGGTTTTTTGTCCGCGATGCGTTATAATAAGACGAGTACAGGTGAGAAGATTGAAGGAGGTTTGCTTATGGCGACTTCAAAGAATTATACAGAAGTATTGATTGGTGGAAAGGTGTTTACGCTCAGCGGATTTGAAAGTGAGGAGTATTTGCAGAAGGTGTCCACCTATCTGAATCATAAGATTGCAGAATGTTCGAGTGTTGACGGATTTCGCAGACAGAGTGCCGAGACGAGGAGTACACTTTTGGCACTGAATATTGCGGATGACTATTTTAAGGCGAAGAGACAGGGCGCCGCATTTGAACAGGATGTTGAGTTGAAAGACAAAGAGATGTATGACTTGAAGCATGAGTTGATTTCTACGCAGATGAAGTGTGAGAATTTAGAGCAGGAGCTTCAGAAGTTAAAAGAGGAAAAGCAGCAGCTTCAGATGCAGCTTGTGAAATTGAATGTAGAATTGAAAAATCAAAGAAAGTAGACTGTCATTCGGCAGTCTATTTTGTGTAGTATGAGGCATTTATGAGAAGAGACATTGAGATTTTAGCTCCGGCAGGCTCCTATGAGAGTTTAAGGGCCGCAATTGCGGCGGGAGCGGACGCCGTCTATATCGGCGGTACGCGTTTCGGAGCGAGGGCATTTGCAGACAACCTAGAAGAAGATTTGCTGTTGGAGGCAATTGATTACGTGCATCTGCGCGGGAAGAAGATTTATCTGACGGTGAATACCTTGCTCAAAGAGAGCGAGCTTTCTGAACTTTATGCGTATCTCTTGCCCTATTATAAGCAGGGGCTTGATGCCGTGATTGTGCAGGACTTGGGCGTGTTGCAGTTTATAAGATGCCGCTTTCCGGATTTGCCGATTCACGCGAGTACACAGATGACCGTTACGGGCGTGGAGGCAGCGAAGTTTTTAGAACGACAAGGCGTAGAGCGAGTGGTGACCTCCAGAGAGATGAATCTTGCAGAGATTGGTGAGATTGCGCAGCAGACGGATTTGGAGATTGAAAGCTTTGTTCACGGAGCACTTTGTTATTGTTATTCCGGGCAATGTCTGTACAGCAGCCTGCTTGGCGGACGCAGTGGGAATCGCGGACAGTGTGCGCAGCCGTGTCGTCTGCCTTATCGCGTGCAGGGTGAGAAGGATGCAAAGTATGTGCTTAGCTTAAAGGATATTTGCACTTTGGAGCTGATTCCACAGTTGGTGGAGTCTGGGATATGCTCATTTAAGATTGAAGGGCGCATGAAGAAGCCGGAATATGTGGCATTTGTGACTGCGATGTATCGAAAATACGTGGATTTGTATTTGCAGAAGGGCACGAAGGCTTTTTGCGTAGACAAAAAGGATAAAGAGAAGCTGCTGGATTTGTACAATCGAGGCGGCTTTCACGACGGGTATTACCATACGCAAAATGGGAGAGAGATGGTCTCCTTAGAGAGGCCGAACCATGCGGGTGTAGCGGCACTACAGGTTTTGTCGTGTGCGGGCAATGCTGTTACAGCTAAGGCACTTGTGGAGTTGCATCGAGGCGATGTGATTGAGTTGCCGGACGGCAAGGAGAATTATACCTTAGCGGAAGCATTTCAAGTAGGGCAGACAATTTCTTTACGCACGC
Source organism: Faecalimonas sp. (assembly GCA_036311625.1). Classification (GTDB taxonomy): domain Bacteria; phylum Bacillota; class Clostridia; order Lachnospirales; family Lachnospiraceae; genus Faecalimonas. The sequence continues at coordinate 5,958 of JAXJPN010000022.1, read as the reverse complement.
ACAAACGGCAGGCAATATCGGCGGGCAGTATCTTGTATCGGACGCGGAATGAGCAACTGCTCAAGGAGATAGCAGAGACTTATCTTGTTCCGAAAAAGAAAGAAAAGATTAAGGGAATTTTAAGACTCTCTGCCGGAGAATATGCTACACTGAGTTTACAGCAGGGAGAACACAGTGTAGAGCTTACAGGTGCGCTGGTAGAGCGGGCGTTGAATCAGCCGATGGACGCTGCACGTATTGAGAAGCAGATGCGAAAGACGGGAAATACTCCGTTTGAATTCGAAGAATTGTGTGTGGAAGCGGATGCTGATATTTTCCTTCCGATGCAGGCGTTGAATGAGCTACGCAGGAATGGACTGGAAGCACTGGAAGCTGCCATTTTGCGGTCTTTCCGACGTGAGGAAAAGGCAGAGATGTGTAGCGATGCGGTTATTCAGAAAGAGACGCCGCAACAGCTTGGATTCTCGGTATATGTAGAAGAGGCAGAGCAATTCTATGCGGCAGCTGACAGCGGATTGGCAAGGCGTATCTATGTGGATGCAAGTGCAGTGAGCTTGCAAGAGATGTCTGCATATGCGAAAGAGAGGCAGATTGAATTTTATTTTGCAATGCCTCATATTTTTCGAAAAAAGACTCGCGAGCTTTATGAGGCGCTGTATGCGCAGATTTTTGAGTTGACAGATGGGATTTTGATTCGTAATTTGGAAAGCTATGAGTTTCTGCGAGAATACGGGTACAAAGGGAATATAGTTACGGATTATAATTTGTACCAGTTTAACCGAGAAGCAAAAGATTTTTGGCTGAAGGAAGGTATCTCGATGATGACAGCTCCGTTGGAGCTCAATTACAAGGAATTGGGAGAGCTTGGGCTGGAACAGAGTGAGCTTATGGTGTATGGCCATTATCCGATGATGGTTTCCGCGCAGTGTGTGCAAAAGACGATGAAGGGATGTAGCCGCAAAGCAGGAAGGCTTACTTTGACAGACCGTTATCGGAAATCTTTTGTTGTAAAGAATTTTTGCAAGTATTGCTATAATGTTATCTACAATACAGCTCCTTTGGTGTTGGCAGATCAGGTGGAGGAGATTCAGGCACTTGCGCCAAAGGCGCTTCGCTTGCAATTTACGATAGAAGACGAGAAAGAAGTGAAAGAAATCTTGCGTTTGTATGATGAGGTGTTTCACAAGGGAGCAGTGGCAGATGCACTGCCGATGGAATTTACCAGAGGGCATTTTAAACGCGGAATTAAGTAGGTGAGGACTTGGCAAATATCATAACAGAGTGTGTCAAATATCTGATGATTCTTTTAATAACCATATACGCATATCAATGCTTTACGGTATTTGGTTACGAGGAAGAACGAACCAAACAGCGTGTGTTCAGACAGCAGAGCAGGCTGATATTTATGATGCACTTTTTTGCATATGCCGGGATGTATTTTCAGACAGGTGAGATAAAGCTTTTGCTTTTCTATGGGGTACAAGCATTGCTTTTGTTTGGAACAATTTGGGCGTATATGCGTCTGTATCCAAAGGTATCGCGCTTAATTGTCAATAATATGTGTCTGTTGCTTGCAATCGGGTTTGTGATGTTGACGCGTTTAAATTATACGAAGGCAATTAAGCAATGTATCATTGCAGCCGGCTCCGTTGCGTTGAGTTTGCTGGTGCCGATGCTGATTCGAAAAGCAAGACGATTATCGGAGTTGCGTTTATTATATGGGGCAATTGGATTGGTTTCGCTGGGAGTCGTTGTGATTGCAGGGCAGGTATCACATGGGGCAAAGCTTGGCTTTGAGATTGCAGGTATTGGTATACAGCCGTCAGAATTTGTAAAGATTGTGTTTGTGTTTTTTGTGGCAGCGAGCCTATATCGGGCACCGAGTTTTCGGAATGTAGTCATCACAACGGTGGTAGCCGCCTTCCATGTTTTGATTTTGGTTATTTCAAAGGATTTGGGAGCAGCGCTGATTATCTTTATGGTATATTTGGTAATGCTCTATGTAGCGACGAGACAGCCGCTTTATATAGCGGCGGGACTTGGTGCCGGAAGTGTGGCGGCAGTGGGAGCCTATTATCTATTTAATCATGTGCGCGTGCGTGTGATTGTGTGGCAGGACCCCTTTGCGGCTTATGACAAGGGCGGGTACCAAGTGGCACAGGCGTTGTTTGCGATTGGTACCGGCAGTTGGTTCGGAACAGGCCTGTTCAAAGGAAAAGCAGACAGTATTCCTGTTGCAGAGGAGGATTTTATCTTTGCGGCGATTGCGGAGGAGATGGGACTCATCTTTGCGTTAGGCTTGGTGCTGGTATGCCTAAGCTGCTATATTATGTTTTTGAATATTGCAATGCGTCTGAAGAATCAGTTTTATAAGCTAGTTGCGTTAGGGTTGGGAACCTGTTATATATTCCAGACCTTTATCAATATAGGTGGTGTAACGAAGTTTGTTCCTTCGACAGGGGTGACGTTGCCGCTTGTAAGTTATGGAGGAAGCTCTGTGCTCAGCACCTTAGTGATGTTTGGAATTATACAAGGACTTTATATTTTGAGAGAGGACGAAGAAGCGCTTGAGAGAAGAAAGGAAGAACACAAAAAAGTCAATAAAGCAAAAGCGCCTGCGAAACAAAGAGTTCGCTAGTGTCACCTATTTCTTCGTATCGGTTTTCTTGGTGATGATGGGCTATATTGTGTATTTCAATGTTGTAAAGAGCAAGGACATTATCAACAGCCCTCATAATGTACGGCTTGATTCGATGGCAGACCGTGTGATACGTGGGGAGATACGGGATCGGGATGGCATTGTCTTAGCGGAGACTTTGGTTTCCGAAGATGGCACAGAGCGAAGGAACTATCCGTATGGCGATGTGTTTGGGCATGTTGTCGGCTATGACGAGATGGGGAAGACAGGGATTGAGTCGATAGCAAACTTTGATCTTTTGACCTCCCATGCATTTTTCTTGGAGCGAATCTCGAAGGAGTTTCGAGAAGAAAAGAATGTCGGGGACAATGTGATTACAAGCTTGGATGCAGAAGTACAACAGGCTGCCTACGATGCTCTGGGAGGCTATAAGGGGGCTGTGATTGTGACAGAGGCGAGTACAGGAAAAGTGCTGGCACTTGTGTCAAAACCAAGCTATAACCCGAATACGATACTGGAAGATTGGGAGTGGCTTACGGAGGATGAAGAGAGTCGTTTGTTCAATCGTGCGATGCAGGGTGCATATGCGCCGGGCTCTGTTTTTAAGATTGTGACAACGCTGGAATATATGCGAGAGAACGAAGGGTATGCGGCATATGCGTATGATTGCAGCGGTGAGATTACCAGAGGAAATACGACGATTCATTGTGCGAAGAATCGTGCACATGGAGAGGAGGATTTGGCAATTTCTTTTGCAAACTCTTGTAATGCTTCCTATGTGAATATCGGTTTGCAGTTAGATTTAAAGAAGTATGGAAGAACAGCAGAGGAGCTGCTTTTTAATAAGGAATTACCAAATTTGCTTCCATATAGACAGAGTAAGTTCCAGTTGACAGAGAATGCACTGACGAGTGAGATTATGATGACAGCAATGGGACAAGGTAAGACACAGATGAGCCCGTATCATATGAATTTGATTACCGCAGCAATTGCAAATGGCGGGACATTGATGAAACCATATTTGGTGGACCGGGTTGAGAATTATACGGGGACGCAGGTTCGAAAGAATCTGCCTGAGAAGTACGGACGCTTGATGACATCTCAAGAGGCAGCGCAATTGAAGGACTATATGCGGGCTGTTGTGACAGATGGCACAGGGGCTGCCTTGCAGAATGAAGACTATGTGGTGGCAGGTAAGACCGGTACTGCGGAGTACAGCAGCGATAAGACCAAATCCCATTCGTGGTTCACGGGATTCACCAATATGGAGAACCCAGAGCTTGTTATTACGGTTGTGGTGGAGAGTGCAGATCAGTCGGGTATGAGTGCTGTGACAGTAGCTAAGAGAACCTTAGATGCGTATTACTATTAGGAGTTTTCGGAATGAAACAATATTATGAGCTTTATATCAGCGAAGGGCTGAAGAATAAAAAAGAAGAGATTTTGGCAAAACTGAAAAAGAGAAAGCCATTATTGAATAAATATCTTTTGGTACTCGCACACAATGAACAGAATCATCTGGAGATTTTTGACAGCATTCTTTTACAGCAAAAGGTGTTTGCACAAGAGGATTTGTTTTTAGTTGGGATTGCAGATGGTTATCCGAATGCGTTAGAATTGGTAGAGAGGATTGCACAGGAAGTGTATGATAAGACCGGAGGCACGGATATTCGAGGGTATCTGCTGGACAAACAAAAAAGAATGGAAGAAAGTGTAGGTTAGCGGGAATGCTACATATCGTATTGTTGATTTTAAAAATCATAGGGATTGTACTGGCAGCATTACTTGGAATTCTTCTGCTTGCAGCTTGCATTGTACTTTTTCAGCCTTTGTTTTATCGCGCTAAGGCGCAGGTGGATGGCGATATCAAGAGCCTGCGTGCGGAGGGGAAATTCTCTTGGCTGTTTTCGGTGTTTGCCGGATACTTCACTTATGCAGACGGAAAGCTTAATTGGCGTGTGCGCGTGCTGTGGAAGAAGTGGAGCAGTGAGGATGAGGCGCCGGAGAAAAAAGTTTCGAAGAAGGAGAAACCTTCAGAGAAGAAGCTGACAGAAGAAGTGTCTAAGGAAGACGGGACAAAAGACGGAGTGGCAGAGGAGAATTTTGAGGAACAAGAGTGGAAAGAGCCGGTTACTTCAAAAAAGAAATCCAAGAAGAGTACAAAGCCAAGAAAAATAAAAGCAATTTGGGAAAAGATAAAATATACAATTCAGAAAATATGTGATATGATAAAGTCGTGTAGGGAGAAAAAAGAGCGTTTTACAGAATTTTTGGCAGACGAGGTACATCGTTCCTCATGGGGCCGATTGACACAGGAATTGTTCCGATTTTTTCGATATGTCAGACCGCGAAAGTTGCATATGAAGCTTCGTTTTGGGTTTGATGATCCGTCGACTACCGGAAAGACGACGGCTGTGCTTAGTATGTTGTACCCATTTTATGGAGATAACTTGCAGATTACGCCGGACTTCGAACAGAAGATTTTAGAGGGAGAAGCATTTCTAAAGGGCAGAATACACGGTATCCATGCACTGATTGTTGCGTGGAATCTGTTCTTTGATGAAAATATTAGAAAGACATATAAAGACATTCAAAATTGGAAAAGCTAAAGAATAGGAGGAAGAAAGATGGCGAACAACAATTTTAATTCAACAGTATCAGCATTGTTTCAGGGAATGGATGGTGTGATTACATCAAAGACAGTAGTAGGAGAGGCAATTCATATTGGAGATACGATTATCTTACCTTTGATTGATGTGTCTTTTGGTATTGGAGCAGGTGCGATGAGTGGCGAAAAGCAGGAAAAGGGTGCAGGGGGCTTGGGTGGCAAGATGTCTCCGAGTGCAGTATTGGTGATTCAGAACGGAAGAACCAAGCTTGTGAACATTAAGAACCAAGATACAATGACAAAGATTTTAGATTTGATTCCAGATGTGGTAGACCGCTTTGAACACCGCAAGGATAAAAAGATGACAGAGCAGGATATTGCAGAGATGTTGGACAAGGAAGAAGAAAAGTAGAGATAGGAAAGATTGACAGGTAGTTTGCATATACTAATATCAACAAATTGTTTTGGGAGGCTTCCTATGCGAAGAGTGATAGGGTTTGCACTGTTTTTTGTGGCAGTGGGTATGCTTTTGGTAATGATACTCCCCAATCTGTTTGTTGAGATTTTGATTATTATTGTATTGCTACTGCTTGGGTATAACTTTTTCTGTTGCTAATGTAAATGTAAAAAGAGGCTGTTGCAAAATAGCAAGTAAGCCGCACAGGGACTCGGAGGGCAGCAAAATGCGTGCCTTTACGAGTTCTTTTTTTGT